>CALBVQ010000134.1 GCA_937969485.1 uncultured Saprospiraceae bacterium
AAACCAAGTAGTGATACATCAAGTCGGCTGCCTCATTAAGAAACAAATCTTTATCGTCGTCCTTCGCTTCAATCACTAATTCCACCGCTTCTTCTCCCACTTTTTGTGCCACTTTGTTGATTCCCTTTGCAAATAAAGAGGCTGTATATGACTTGGCCGATGGATTGTCTCTTCGGTCATGAATCGTGCGTTCTAGTCTGTGGAAAGTGGATGTGGATTGATTGGTTTCTTTCCAACAAGTATCTGTGCCTGTGTGACAAACAGGACCCGCAGGATTTACTTGTGCGAGTAAGGTATCGTTGTCGCAATCGCTTTTGATGGAAATCAACTCTAGAAAATTGCCTGACTCTTCTCCTTTTAGCCACAACTTTTCCCTAGATCGAGAATAGAAAACGAGCCTTCCACTTTTGGCGGAAGCCAGAAGAGATTCTGCTGAAACATATGCCATCATGAGCACAGAAGAGGTGGTTGCATCTTGAACGATACAGGGAATTAATCCGTCCACCTTTTTCCAATCCAATGTTTCAATGAGTTTATTGATAGTATCTGTAAGATTCATTTTTATTCTGTTATTCGGACGTTGATGTCCTGATTTTTTAAATTTAATTTTAAGTTGGGAATGCTTACTTCGCCGTAATGAAAAATGCTGGCTGCTAATGCGGCATCTACTCCTGCTTGTTGGAAAACATCTGCGAAATGGGAGGCATTTCCCGCTCCACCACTGGCGACAATAGGAATAGAAAGCTCTGTATTTAATTGCTTCAATGCGTCTATGGCAAATCCATTTTTCGTCCCGTCATGATCCATAGAAGTGAATAATATTTCACCTGCTCCGAGGCGAGCTCCTTCCCTAGCCCACTCGAATAGCTTCTTTTCCGTGCGCTTTTTTCCGCCATGGGTAAACACCCACCATTCTCCTTCTTCGAACTTCGCATCAATTGCAAGCACAATACATTGCGCTCCGAATGCCGCCGCCAATTCTGTCAATAAAGCTGGAGTATGCACTGCCGCAGAATTTACAGCTACTTTATCCGCACCATTCTGTAAAATATTGTAGGCTGTTTCAACCGAATGTATCCCACCTCCTACTGTAAATGGAATGGATAACTCTTTCGACAACTTAGCCACTAGTTCCGTCAACAATTCAGCTTTCCGTTCGGTAGCAGTAATATCCAAAAACACCAATTCATCTGCTCCTTCCTTCTCATACTTTATTGCTAGATCTAGTGGATCTCCTGCATCTCGAATCGACTTAAAATTCGTTCCTTTCACCGTGCGTCCGTCGCGAATATCCAAACATGGAATTATACGTTTTGTGATCATAAGGCGAAGAGTTTTTCTAAGTCAATAGCGTTTTCATAAATCGCTTTACCTACAATAATTCCATACATTTCCATCTCCTTTAATTCTTCAATTTCTTCCAAAGTCGTCACTCCCCCGCTGGCTAGGAACTTCACTTCTGGAAATTTCATTTGCAGTCGCTTGTATAAATCAATCGCACTACCTTGCAACTTTCCATCTTTCGAAATATCTGTACAAAGAAATTTCGTCGCTGAAGCGCGTTGATAATCGATTATAAAATCATCAAGCGTAATTTCGCTCAACTCTTCCCACCCATTAATCGCAATTCGTCCGTTTAGCGAATCTGCTCCTACTACAATCTGCTCCGTCCCAAAATCCGAAATCCATTGTTTTACTAGATCTGGATTCTTCACTGCTGTACTTCCTATAATTAATTGGCTTACGCCCAAATCTAGGATTTGTTTGGCCTGGTGGGTTGTGCGTATTCCTCCTCCTAGTTCGATCTTCAGATGGGTATTTTCCACGATTTCTTGAACAAGAGCGTAGTTATTTCCTTTACCAAAAGCCGCATCTAGGTCAACTATATGTAGATGAGTCGCTCCCATATCCTGATATTTCATTGCCATATCAATGGGCTTTATCCCATAGTCTTTCTGTGAATCATGTTGCCCTTCTACAAGTCGGACGCAACTCCCATTCATTATATCTATTGCTGGAAAAATGTGTGTCATATGGCTATAAAATTTTGAAGGATTTGAGAACCTGCTTTTGCACTTTTCTCTGGATGAAATTGTACGCCATAAAAGTTATCTTTTTGGATAGCGGCTGTATATTCTATGCCATAATTGGCTTGTGCTATACTGTATTCAGAAGTGGGCAAATAATAGCTGTGTACGAAATAGAAGTAATCATCTGCTTTGATATTTCTCATCAATTCATTATCCGCTGGGCTCGTGATATTCCAGCCCATTTTCGGTACTTTCATCTCTTTATCAGTGAATTTCTTCACCCGATCTTCAATAATTCCTAAACATCTAGTATTCCCCTCTTCTGTGAACTCACACAACAATTGCATACCTAGACAAACACCAAGCAATGGTTTTTTCCATGATCGTATAAAGTCAGTTAATCCTTGTTCTTCCAGGCGATTCATGGCAGTTTTAGCATGGCCAACACCAGGCAAAATCAACTTATCTGCTTTTTCTAGCTCTTTGGTTAAATCGCTAATAAAATAATCAGCTTCAATCCTATCAAGTGCATTCATTATAGACTTGGTATTCCCTGCTCCGTAATTAATTATTCCTATCATAACATGCCTTTGGTTGTAGGGATAGAGAAATCTTGCTTGTCCTGGGTCATCGCCATTTTCAATGCCCTTGCAAATGCCTTAAATATAGATTCTATCTTGTGGTGCTCGTTTTCGCCTTCTGCAATAATATTCAGATTAATTTCGGCTTTCTCACTCAAACTCTTAAAGAAGTGAAAGAACATTTCCGTTGGAAGATCCCCTACTTTTTCACGTTTGAATTCCGCATTCCATTCCAACCATGATCTTCCACCAAAGTCAAGCAGTACTTGCGCTCGGCAATCATCCATAGGAAGAGCAAATCCATACCTATTGATTCCTACCTTCTTACCTATCACGTCTTTGATCAAAGAGCCGATGGTAATCGCTACATCCTCTATAGTGTGGTGCTCATCTACCTCAAGATCTCCATCACACTGAACTTCAAGGTCCATTCCACTATGTTTGGCTATTTGGTCGAGCATGTGGTCGAAGAAAGGCAGCCCAGTATTGACGTTGGCTTTTCCTGCGCCGTCAATATTCATTGAAGCGGTGATTTTAGTCTCATTGGTATTGCGAATTGCTTTCGACGTTCGGTCAAGGTTAAAGAGGTAATCTTCTACTTGTTTCCAGTTCTTTGCGTCGATAGAAATCGTGGGTTTGAGCGAGTCGTAGTCCTCACCGTCGTTCTCGGTAAGTGCGTGAATTCGTATTCCTTGACAGCCGAGGTTCTTCGCGAGTTGCATGTCGGACAATCTATCACCGATTACGAAGGAATTCTCTAAGTCATAGTCTCCATTCATGTATTTCTTCAATCGCGCAGTACCGGGTTTTCTATACGGTGAATTGTCCTTCGCAAAGCTGTGATCGATGTGAATTTCGTCAAAAGTCACAGCGACACTTGCCAGCGTGCGAAGAATCAATTCTTGGACTGGCCAAAAATCTTTTTCTGGAAAGCTTTCGGTTCCTAGCCCATCTTGATTAGTGATCATGACGAGTTTGTAACTCAACAGATTAGCAATCTTTGAAAGACTAGTCAGCATGCCGTCGGGAAAAGTAACTTTATCGATTGTATCCACCTGATAGTCGGAAGGTTCGTGAACAAGGACACCATCTCTATCGAGGAAGAGTATTTTCTGTTTAGCTATTGAGGTCATCGTATTCATTTAAAGCGGTGAGGAGGGCTTTATTTTCAACAGGGGTTCCTACGGTAAAACGCAGACATTGGAAGCAACCGTGATCGGAGGAACGGTTGCGGACAATGATTCCTTTTTTGCGTAGGAAGTCATAAATTTCGTCTGCAGCGTTGGTTTTAATCAGGAGAAAATTGGCATCGCTGGGGAATACGCGTTCTACGCAGAAAAGGGATCGGAGATCGGCGGCGAGCCGGTCTCTGTCTGCCATCGTAAGGTGGGATTGTGTTAGGATTTTAGTGTAATTCCCGAGTTGGGTGATTGCCTGTTCTTGGACGATGGTAGAGAGGTTGTAAGGTGGTTTGATCTTGTGAAGAACATTTGTTATGAGTCCATCTGCTAGTGCAATTCCTATTCGGAGTCCTGCGGCTCCAAAGGCTTTGGACATGGTACGAAGGATAACTAGGTTGGGGTATTTATCGATTAAGGTATAGAGTGAACCTCGCGAAGAAAAGTCGACGTAAGCCTCATCGACTACGACAATCCCATCATACCGAGAGATGATATCTTCGAGGAGAGATTGGTGGAATGCGTTTCCAGTGGGGTTGTTTGGGGAGGTGAGGAAAAATATTTTTTCCTTATTTATTTTTACTGCGGGCGGGGTTGATGGGATGAAAGCGAGTGTGGGATCGAGTTGAAAGTCCTCATCAAGATCGGTCTTTATCACTTCAACATTATTCAATTCCGCAGTAACCTTATACATTCCGTATGAGGGATTCAGCACCCTAATTGCATCTTTGCCAGGCTCACAGAAAGCCCTGATCAATAAGTCAATCAGTTCATCACTTCCGTTCCCCAGACTGATTTTAGCCATGTCCCAGCCAAGTGTCTTCCACAATTCCCGTTTCAAGCGGAAGTGGTGCGGATCTGGATACCGATTATAGTCCCAGTCGAATGGGTTCTCGTTTGCATCAAGTAATATGTTTGCCGAACCCTGATATTCATGTCGGGCTGATTTATATCCTTGCATTTTCGCCACATTGGGCCTCATTAATTCAACTATTGTTCTTTTCATTATTCTTGGCTCTTTAAATATCAATTCCGATCTGATTCATCGGTGATATTTCATTGAAATTACACTAGATTCTAAGGTATAATCTACTGCTCAAAAGGTAATTTGTTTAGGTAATTCAATCGGACGTCAATTGCCCTCGCATGTGCCTCTAGCTCTTCAGCTCTAGCCATTGTGGTGACAACTCCACCAATCTCTCGTAGACCATGTTCACTAATCGATTGATAGGTAATTTTCTTAGTAAATGCATCTACATTTACGCCACTGTATGATTTCGCCCAACCATTAGTAGGAAGCGTATGATTTGTACCTGAGGCATAATCACCAGCACTTTCAGGGCAAAAATTACCTAAGAACACGCTACCAGCATTTTGGACTTGATCCAACATTTCCTCTGCATTAACACTAGCTAAAATCAGATGTTCTGCACCATATTCATTGATAAAGTCTATCGCCTCATCAAGATTCTCTATCACTACAAATCGGCTGTTTTCAAGAGCTTTCATTGCAATATCTCTACGCGGAAGTGACTCAACTTGGCTATAAGTTTCCTCTAGGATTTCTAAGGCCATTTTAGAAGAAGATGCCACACATACAACTTGCGAATCAGCACCATGTTCAGCCTGAGAAAGTAAGTCAGCAGCAACAAACGAAGGAATCGCTTGATCGTCAGCATATACCAACAACTCGCTAGGGCCAGCAGGTAAATCCATAGCACAACCATAATTCATGGCGAAAGCTTTCGCTGCCATTACAAACTGATTTCCTGGACCGAAGATTTTCATCACTTTTTTAATGGACTCCGTACCTATTGCCATTGCCGCGACAGCTTGAGCACCTCCACACGCATAAATTTCCTTAATTCCGCACATATTGGCTACTGCCAAAATAGAAGGATGAATGGCTCCGTTGAAAGATGGTGGTGAACATAGAACAATTTCTTTGCAGCCAGCAATTTGAGCAGGAATCGCAAGCATTAAAATTGTAGAAAGCAAGGGAGCGGTACCCCCAGGAATATATATGCCCACACGCTTAATAGGCACAGCTTTCTGCCCCAGTCGAATTCCATTCCCAAAATCCAATTTAGTTTCATCCCGTATCTGAGCGGTATGAAAAGCCCTGATATTCTCAGAAGCCCTTTGAACCGCGTACATCAGCTCACTTTCCATTTGGGCGAAAGCCCGCTCAACCTCTGCAGAATCAACGCGAAGATCGTTCAATTCTGCACGATCAAACGTACGTGTAAATTCCTTCACTGCAACATCTCCTGAACTCTCTACTTGCTTAAACACATCAGCAATAAAGCCTTGTAAATCCTTTGATTTCAAAACAGGTCTTTTACAAATATCAGTAAACTCGGAAGGAGACGGATTTTCAATAATCGTAATCATACTACCATTTTTGAGACTTTGGAAATAAGGATACCTTGGGCTCCTACCTTTTTCAATTCATCGATGGTTTCCCAGGTGTTGGCCTTTTCGATTACACTGTGTAATGAACTCCAGTGCTCTTCTATTAAAGGTACAATTGTGGGGCTCTTTAATCCTGGAAGAATACTGCTTGCGAGATCGATTTTATCATTTGGTATATTGAACAAGACATAACTAAAATTGCGTGCTCTAATCACGCTTTCCATTCGAAATCGCAATTTCTCAATGAGGTCATTTTTATCATTATAGGACTGCGGATTACAATATAAATGCGCCTCAGAATTCAAAATGATATCACGTTCAGTCAAATTGTTTTTGAACAAGGTGCTGCCTGAACTTACTAGGTCGCAGATTGCGTCAGCAAGACCAATACTAGGTGCTATTTCAACTGAACCGTTAATAACATGAACATCGGCTGTGATGTTATTTTTCTGTAGAAAGCTATAAAGTGTCGCGGGGTACGAAGTCGCAATTTTCTTACCTTCCAGATCTTTAACTGAAGAATAACTTGTTGCATTGGGAGTCGCGATGGACAATCTGCATTTAGAAAAACCTAAAGCAAGCAGGCTATGGATGTTAACTTCTTTTTCCTCGACAACATTCTGACCTAAAATAGCAATATCAGCTATTCCATTGGCCACGTAATTTGGGATATCTGAATTCCTCAGATACAGAATTTCGGCTGGAAAGTTTCTTACCTGAGCCTTAAGTTGTCCCTTGGCGTTATCGATGGACAAGCCACATTCTTTCAATAATTGTATGGAATCTTCATACAATCTGCCTGATTTTTGGATGGCGATTTTAATCATAATTTGGTGTTAATCGCTACATATAGACATAAAAAAAGCCCGCATGTAGCGAGCTTAGTAAATATATCGTGTAACAATACATTATCATCCTTCCCGCTGAGACGTGACAGTATGGTGATGGTGAATATGTATTGTGTTTATAAATTTCATTGTTGCAAATATAGAATAGATAAACTGAGAAGAGCGAATAATGTTTTACAAAAGGGTAAATAATTATTTATTTTTCTTGTCGAAAGGGATATCAAAGTGAATGTACATGGATCTCGATACGCGCAAGATCCAAAAATAAGTTACTACAAACATACCAATCAGCAGGGCAATAGATTGAGTTATTGTCCAACCTAGGAAAATAATCGTGACACCTACTATAAAGAGACACAACCATCCAGTCCAAATATACGAGATAAACATTGCCCCGAAATAATATCCCGGCTCAGGCTCGTAATTAAGATTACAATTCTGACAATGACTTTCCATTGCAAGAGGCTTCGAAAAGTTAAATGGTTTTATGAAAAGATCGCCCTGTCTGCAACGTGGACACTTCATTCGAAACATGGATTGTAACTTATTCATAATTCATTTTGAAATGTAAAATTGGGAATATTAATTCACTTCTTCGTGAAATTAAATATTTATCTCCGAGAGGATGATTGTTGGACATTTTTCGCACTTTTACAATAGATGATGAAGGTACAATTATATGGCATTGCCAAAGATTTCTTGGATACTGATGAACTGTCGGTGAAAGCCGAAAAAGATTTGACTGTTGGTGATTTAAGATCTTGGCTAAAAAGGACTCACCCGGTCTTTGCAAAGTTACCGCATTTTATGATAGCTGTAAATCAGACCTATGCAATCGACTCCGATATTCTTAAGGAGTCAGACGAGATTGCTATTATTCCACCAGTAAGCGGGGGCTAATGCAAAAGACTGAAGTCATATTATCATCTACCCCTTTGTCAATAGACGCGGCCTATGATTTCGTTTTGGATGAGAGTTGCGGTGGGAATACGCTATTCATAGGTACAATCCGAAATCACAACAAAGGTGAATCTGTAGTCAAGATAGATTTCGACGCCTATGCGCCTATGGCTATTAAGGAAATGAAAAAGATTGCTGATAGTGCGCGCAGTACTTTCGATGTAATGAAAGTCGCAATTCATCATAGAACAGGACAAACGCTGATTAAGGATATTGCTGTAATAATCGCGGTTTCGTCACCCCATCGGGATGCGTCGTTTAAGGCCTGTCAATTCTGTATCGATGAATTGAAGAAAACAGTACCTATCTGGAAAAAGGAATTTCTTGAAAATGGTTCATGGTGGGTGGGATCACGTCCCTAGTGAGAAATTGACTGAGCTGAATTTTCATAAGAGATAGTTATTGTTGGCTGCCGCCAAAAGGCTAATTGTTGAAGCTCCTAGTATATGATATTTTATGGCTGCCGCCAAAATAGTATACTGTGCTAGATCATCCGTAGTAAGGTTCTGCAGCTAAGTCTTGAAAAAGCTTGATTCTTGAAGGCCTCACGCGTCTTCCTCTTGTAGTGGATCAACTGGGTGACAGCTTGCAGGGTAGTACAAAAATGGCTTCTTACGCTTGTAATACCAATTCTGTTTTAAGGTTTCACTTTATTTTCAAGAATTATTAAATCAAGCACAAGGCAGAAAACTCAAGGATAGCTATAGCTATCTTCAGTATTTCTAACGAAGTAATTGCTTTTAAAAACTTAAAAATATGCGAAATTCTAAAACAGAATTGGTATAAGAAGCCATCTGTATTTATTCATCTTGCGGAATGATTCTAAGCATTATTTTCCACCATCAAGCTCGTCTTGTAATTTCTTCAATGCTTCCCACTGACCAGCAGCAGCTAAACCAGCTTGCCTTGGCCACGAGCCCGGACGAGCTAACTTATACCTCGATCCTGCTGCATCAAGAATTTCTTGAAGCTTGCCTACCGACGTATTCGATAATTCAGCCCATGTATTGATACCAGCATTATTCATAAGTTCAGCGATTTTAGGTCCTACACCTTCTACTATTTTCAAGTCATTATCTTTGAATTTAGAGAATCCTGCTTTCATTGTCTTACCAATCATTTTCTCTAACTTAGAATCAGTCATTCCAATGTTCGTAGCGTTACCACCATCAAGTTGCTTCTGTAACAAGATCAAGTCATCCCACTTTCCATCAGCTGCAAGTTTAGCTTGCTGTGCCCATGTGGATGGATTGATGATCTTATACTTATCACCATGAGAATCCAGTATACCTCTCAGCTGTTCAGGGCTTTTTGTGGCAAGATCAGACCATGTTGCTACTTTAGCGTCATGAAGTACTGACTCCATCTTAGGTCCTATTCCTTCGATGATCTGCAGGTTTGAAGATTTAAGTTTCCCGAAAGCACTAGTTCCACCTGCGCTCTTTTTCGGCTCTTTAGTTCCACCAGCAATACTACTTGTAGCTGCACCTGCAGCAAATCCAGAAGCCACATTCCCTAGATTAGCACTTCCGCTAGCAGCGGTGCTAGATGCTTCTGCAGCTGCCAAACTTGCATTGGCGTTGTCAAGTTTCAATTGCATTTCTTTTACCATTCCATTAGCAGTTGAAATGTCTCCTTCCAACATTGCCCGCTTGTGTTTACATTCCTCCAAGTCTGCTTGAAGCTTATCATTTTCCTTTCTGAGGCTATTGTATTTACCTTCCATTTCGACAAACTTCGATTGCCATTTTTTCATCCAAAAATACCCCATTAAAAAGCCAAGGAAGCCCGATAATAACCAAGGTAAAATACACCATGGAAATCCACAAAAATCTATTAAGTATATCATTTGTTTTGTTTTGTTTATTTAATAATCTGAAGTTCAGTTCTTCTATTTTGCGCTCTACCCGCATCTGACGAATTCGACGCTATAGGACTACTTTCCCCTTTACTCATTGTAGTAATTTGTGACGAAGGCACACCTTTTGACGTAAGGTAATTCTTGATAATATTCGCGCGCTTTTTACCCAGAGTCATATTATAATCCTCACGACCTTGCGAATCAGTGTGTCCGGTTAAAACAATCTTTTCTCCAGACTTCTTAACTCTGACTGCTACTTTGTCGAGATAGTCTTCAACTGCAGAATCACTTAACTTATTTGTAGAATTATAAGGGAATCGAATGATTGTTTTATCATCGATAGTCTCTTCAACAGAAACTGCCTTTCCACCAATTACTTTGAAATCAACACCCTTAAACTTGTCAGTCTTATTTACTTTCGCGTCAGACACTACGCCCTTTAGAATAGCGTTCTCATTATTGACTCCCAAAGCCTTTCTAGCTTCATCTGCCCTAGCTTCACCCATGTTATTAAATCCATCAGGTGCTTTCTCGTCGGAAGTGTAATATCCAGTAATTTCCATCTTGTCATCTCCTTTCATGCCAGAAAGGACTGAAGTTTTATACTCTTCCCACTCGTCGCCTAGGATGGCTTTGTTGCTTTGGTAATCGTACAGAATCGGTCCAGTTGCCTTTTGGGCAATCACAGTTAATTCCTCATCCAAAGGGGTGGAATTATCAACAGTTGTCGCTGCCGATGCAGTGCCTAGATTTGCATCACAGCAATCCATGTAAGTGGAATGCATCCACCAACCAAGAAGAAGCCATAGCAAGCCTAACACTAAAGTTAGTAATCTCATATATATTTGGTTTTAACTCTTACGGATAGGAGAACGATCTATGACAACACCTATAATATTGCCTAGAGAAGTATCTAATTCTATTTCAAATAACAGTATCAATTAGCATATACTAAAGATCTGTCAAAAGCTCAGTTAACTAGTTAATTTCTCATGACATACCAGGTAAATTGAAGCAAAAAAGTAGTTGAATACAGAAAGAAAGCTCAAGATGAAAAGAAAACATTTCAAAAGCAATCACTCTCTGCCTTCACCTCGATATCAATAAGACTTTTAAATAATAAAATGAAAATATGAAATATTCTGAATATTGCAGCTTTTAAGGGCTTTTATTCCAAAAAAATAACATTTAACTGCTCTAAAATTGCTAAAAAAGCACATTCTTGCCAATTTAACTCTTGATCATATTCCGAGTTTCCTCTAAGATGTACTGTTTCCAGTCTTGGACGTTGATTTTCATTATCGTCTGTTTTTTACTAACAGCGGTATCATTCAATTTCATAAAACCGATAACTAGAGCCCATGCATTTAAATAAATCATTTGGGGCTTGACCCCAGTTCTAATACTACCATCTTCTACTCCCCTCATAATCTCCTTGACAGTAATTTCTACGGGAGTTCCCTGAATACTCATTACTTTCTGGTAATATAAGCTATCCTTCATCCCTTCAGTTAGCTTATTGAGTTTTGCTCCCTGACCAGTTGTGCGTACAAAAGAGTAGTAGTTCAGCATAGCTTCGCCGTAAATGTAGTGCTCTTCTGAAAAATCCATAAAGGCACGCATAATATTCATCACTGTTTCTAGCCCATTAAGATCTTTGGATTCGTGAATAGTTCGATGAAAAAGACTAATCAACTGTTCATAAGCCCTGTAGGTAATGGCCATGTACAAGTTTTCTTTTGAATTAAAGTAGAAATAAATCGTTCCTTTACTGATACCTAAAACGGCAGCAATATCCTCCATCTTCGTATTGTCAAACCCTCGTTTGGCGAAGACTTTCTCAGCAACATCGATGATGTTAGATTCTTTGAGCGAGCGTTTATCTACTTTGTTCATAGCTCAAAAGTAATACTTATTTGATTATTATTCTACCCATTATAATAAGGGGGCATTTCATTAATCAATTTACACTGATTCATGAAACACCCCCTCTATCAAACAAAATCAAAAATCCTTACTAATTAAAGAAAATATACTCTCCCGCTTCAATTATCGCTTTCGCTATTTTCCTTCTTCCTTCTATTACATTTACTGCAGGGTAAGAAGTAAATCTTTGTATACCCATACTGAATATTCTATGTAAGTCGCCAGTTGTGAAACTACTTACTGCATCCAATGCATTCTTTGCAATTCTAGAATTTGCATCGTGAATGAAAATCTTCAGAGCCTCTTCCATTAAATCTGCATGCTCGTGTCCTTGCTTTTTTAATTTAGATACCCTAAGTAGCATTGACTCAGCATTGAATGTATCTATGATGATGTCAGACACGAATGTCAACAACATTTGCTCATTCTTCAGGTCAAGTTTTCCTTCCATCTGCTCCTTTGCAGCTGCTCCAGCAACCATAAGAATGACTTTCTTGAACTCTGTAACAGCCTTCGTTTCTTGTGCAAGAGGAGATGAAAGATCAGCAAACTTCGGCATCCCTTTCAGTTCTTTTTGCACTTCCCAAGCTGGACCAACGATATCAAGCTTACCCTTCATCGCACGCTTCAAAATCATATCGACAATTAACAGTCGATTTATCTCGTTCGTACCTTCGTAAATTCTTGTAATACGATTATCTCTATACGCTCGAGCGGCACCATACTCCTCACTAAATCCTATTCCACCATGAATCTGCACATTTTCATCTACTGCGTAATCAGCCGTCTCACTTCCTGATACCTTAATGATAGAACACTCAATCGCATACTCTTCTGCAGCAGAACGCTTCGCTTCTCCATATGATATACCATCCGCCTGCATCAGCTTGGCATACTCATTCATCAATTCACTTGTTCTATATACACTCGATTCAACAGCTAAATTACGAACAACCATCTCAGCAATCTTATATTGAATCGCTCCAAAATTAGATATCGGTTGCTTAAATTGAATACGCTCATTGGCATATTTAGTCGCCATATTTACTACTTGCTTCACACCTCCCACACACATTGTTCCTAGCTTAAACCTTCCTATATTCAACGTATTAAATGCAATAAGGTGTCCCTTACCTACTTCACCAAGGACATTCTCCACTGGAACTTTTACCTTCTCAAAATACACCTGACGTGTAGATGATCCTTTGATTCCCAACTTATCTTCTTCCTCCCCCATAGTCATTCCATCACATGGCCCTTCAACTACAAATCCCGTAAACTTATCACCATCAACTTGTGCGAATACTATAAATACTTTTGCAAATCCAGCATTGCTGATCCACATCTTCTGACCAGAAATCTCATAATGTTTGCCGTCAGCTGTTAGGTGCGCCACCGTTTTCGCAGATAATGCATCACTTCCGCTACCTGGCTCTGTCAAGCAATATGCTGCTTTCCATTCTCCTGACCCCAATTTCGGCAAGTACTTCTTCTTATGCTCCTCAGTACCATAGTATAAGATCGGTAACATTCCTATACCTGTATGTGCAGCTAAGGTTGTATTGAATGAACCCATAGGCCCTAAAACATCACTAATTAGCGTATTAGTATTTACATCTAGTGCAAGACCATCATATGCTTCAGGCATGTGAGCACATAACAATCCAAGCTCCCCTATCGTCTCCATCAAATCAGAAGAAATATTGTTTTCTTGCTTTTCAATTTTTAACCTATTGGGCTCAATATGCTGTGCTATGAAAGACCTAGCCACATCCATGAACATCGCCTGTTCTTCATCATGATTTTCAGGAATAAAAATTTCATCCGGTGTTTCAACAATGAAAGCTCCACCTTGTGTAAATTGCTTTTTTTCTGCTACTTCTGACATAATATTGACCTTGGGTTAAAAATATCTAATTAATTAACAATCATTACCAATAAAAGCAAAAAATCAATTTAAGCCCTTACTATACAATGATTTAAGCAGGAACAAATTCAATTTTTCATGCACTAAACATACACTTCAAACCGATTGATCTTACTATTTGTAGCATAAAATTAATCTATTTTCTGACTTTAAGTCAAATTTTGCGAGATATTTTTGACCGTAAGTCAAATATTATTTCAAGAAGCCCATAAAACCATCACTATTAAAGCGCCATACTACCAAAAAGAATATCTAATACCACATTTGGCATTAAACACGGTAATAGATTTGGTAGGTAAGATATATACCGATGACTTTTTCATAGGTCGGCAAGCTTTTTACCGACATTCAATATGTGTTAGCATTTCTTGAGTGATCTTTTAGAAAAAAAGAGCTATCGCACAATGGGTAGTTTGTGGTCGAAAGATACAAGTGATCGTAAATTGGCATGCAATTGAATAAAAAACAGTAGTTCAAAATATTAAAGCAGAAAAAAACTTATTGAGAATTTCTTTCTTCTTTTTTCATTCTGTAATGAATAAAATTCTTTGGATCATTTTCTAGCTGTAGCTTTCCTACTGGTGTCATGCCCAGTTTCTCAAGTAGTCGCTGAGAACTAGTATTTTCATCCGTAGTAATACCATTCAATAAATCCTGTTTAAATTCGTCAAATGCCAAGTCACGTAACAACATACTTGCTTCCAAGGCGTATCCCTTACCTTCATAGGACGGTAATAAGGCAAATCCAATATCTAAGCCTTTCATCCCTTCCCTATCATAAAGTCCACAGGTTCCTAATTTTGCGTTGTCTTCTTTTCTGATCACCGTATAATTACCGAAACCTAATTTTTGAACCTGATCGATCATTTTGACAGTGATGTAGTCTTTGGCATCTTCAAGAGTGGCGATTTCCCTATCACCTATGAATTCGAGCCACTTGGGGCTATTCATGAGTTCAAAGACAAAGTCAGCATCATCTAGATCTGTTAATCGGAGGATGAGTCTGTCTGTCTCATAAAATTCATATTTCACCTCTTGCTTCTTCATTAGTTACCTCGTTATTACTTTTGACGGAAGTCAATTCTCTTTGCAAAGAATTATTTTCATACCTTTAACTCGTCCAAATATGCCAAAATTTCTAAACAATAATCATATACGCAAGGACGAGAAATTATAAAATTTACACCTAGAAAAAAAGCGTTTATTTAATCTGGGTGTACGAGGTTAAAAACATTCTCACAATACATCGGTGTAGCACAAATTGTGGTCTATACATTAATGATAACAATAATGAAATCCATCTTAATTCTTTTCCTTCTGTTTCCCTTTCTCGCGACAGGCAAGACCATCTACGTGGGATCAGGGCACGAATTTTCAACTCCGAATGCTTTGTTTACCGCTGGAATAGTAGCCGACAATGACACGATATTAATAGAAGGAGAGGAATATAAGGGAGAAGAATGCTTGGCAGTGTGGCAGGCCAATAACATAGTCATCAAAGGTATCAATGGACGTCCCAAGTTGGAGGCAAATGGATCCTACATTTTGGGGAAAGGAATTTGGGTAATTGCAGGAAACGACACCACAGTAGAAAATATCGAATTCACAGGAGCTATTGTACCAGATCACAATGGAGCAGGAATCCGGCTTGACAATGGGTTTCTAACCGTGAGGAATTGCTATTTTCATCATAATGAAACGGGGATCCTGACAAATAATGTTGATGGTGAGATTTTAGTTGAATATTGTGAGTTCGGTTATAACGGATATGGGGATGGATTCAGCCACAACATATATGTCAACGTTGCCTCTAAATTTACTTTTCAATACAATTACAGTCATCATTCGATAATTGGTCATACTTTGAAATCGAGAGCAAAGGAAAACGTGATCCTTTACAATTACTTCACTGACGGCGAAGACGGAATTTCCAGCCGGTTGATCGACCTCCCCAATGGTGGCTTAACTTTTGTCCAGGGCAATATTCTTGAACAAGGGCCGATGGCAGAGAATAACAATTTTATTGCCTACGGCCTTGAAGGATATTTCAATGCCGCATTCAATCGACTCTATCTTTCTCATAATACCTTTATAAATAGAAAAACTGCTAATGGTTTGTTCATTCACATCGCAGACGGTTCAGAACACATTCAAGTTACCAACAATGCCTTCTTAGGTGTGGGCGAATTAGTTGATGGGGTGCTTTCTAAAACGGAAGGAAATTATATGTCGGAATCAATAGCAGAAGCTCAGTTGACGGCAAGTGATGACAAATTATATGAGCCCAAAGCTGATAGCCCGCTAATAGACGGCTCGATTGATCAAGAAGATACATTTGGCTACAGTCTTTTACCTACCCAAAGTTATGCTCATCCTACAAACGTCACTGAAAGAATCACAGTAGGCAAGCATGATATAGGGGCTTACGAGGCCAATTTTGTTGATGCAAATTTCGAAACAGAATCGAAAGATGTGTCCATTTTCCCGAATCCAGCTTCCGATTATTTCAAGGTGGAGTCCAAGTCATTGATTGAACGCATTGACATATATGCCTTGAATGGAAAATTAGTGAAAAGCTTTTATGAAACTCAAGTCTTGCATATCGCTGACCTTGAAAGTGGCTCATACTTTGTGATTACTTGGCTTAAAGCCAAAAAGTCGGCGCGCTTAATTATTACGAAATTATGAAATGCTGGTGGATGAACGCTAAGCAGACAATTTTGAATAGATAGAATGATTAACTTTGAACAAAAGACCATTCCATGCGTATTTTAAGGCTATTTTTCGTGACTTTTATGTGGATGCTGACATCAGGTACTTTCCTACTTGCGCAGGATAGTTCGTGGGAGAAAAAAATCGATCCCGATTTATTTATTGAGTTGCAATCTGGAGAATCATATGAATTCATTATCAAGATGAAGTCCGAGGCTGATATGGCAGGAGTAAAGAAATCGTGGAAAAAGGATGCCAAGGCGAGTCATGTTTATAGGGCTTTAAGCCAAAAGGCTGAGTACTCGCAGCAAGGTGTTTTAGCGCTACTTGAGGATCATGATGCACCGGCGCATTCGCTATTTATTGTGAATGTAATTAAATCCTTTGGAGATATAGAGTTAGTTGAACTGCTCGCGAAGAGAAAGGATGTAGAGAATATCCAGCCGAATCCAAGTATTCCTTATCAAGGAGCAGTGCGAACCGATATTGTTTCACGGACCAGTGAATGGGGAATCCAAATGATAAATGCTGACAAGGTGTGGGCATTAGGTTTTAAAGGACAATATGTGACGATTGCTGGTCAAGATACTGGTTATGAATGGGAGCACCCAGCACTAAAAAACAAGTACAGAGGATACGATGCAGGGTTAGACGTTGCAGATCACAACTACAATTGGCACGATGCGATTCATGAAATCAGTCCATTACATAATGATTCCATTGTCGATGCTTCTAATAATCCTTGTGGTCTAGACTCAGACTTTCCATGCGATGACAATAACCATGGAACGCACACGATGGGGACAATGGTGGGATCCGATGGAGAAAATGAAATAGGTGTCGCTCCAGAAGCGCAATGGTGTGCTTGTAGAAATATGGAAAGAGGTTGGGGAACGCCATTTACTTACTTAGAGTGTTTTCAGTGGTTCTTAGCACCAACCGACTTGAATGATGAAAATCCAGATCCGTCACAAGCACCTCATGTAATTGCCAACTCATGGGGATGTCCTGAGATTGAAGGCTGCAATCCTATGAACTTTGAAATCTTAAACCAAGCGGTAGATAATCTAGTTGAAGCAGGGACGGTGGTTATAGTTTCAGCGGGAAATAGCGGTAGTGATTGCTCGTCTGTAAATACACCTGCAGCAATTTTTGAAAGTAGTTTTACGGTGGGAGCAACGAACGAACTCGACACAATTGCAGGATTCAGTTCAAGAGGACCAGTTCAGGTAGATGAAAGTGGAAGATTAAAGCCCAATGTAGTTGCGCCTGGTGTTGGAATCCGATCCACGATACGAAACGGGGAATACGCAAGCTATTCCGGAACTAGTATGGCAGGACCTCATGTGGCAGGAGTTGTCGCCTTAATGATTTCAGCTAGATCTGACTTAGCGGGTAAAGTCGATTACATAGAATACATTCTTGAAGAAACAGCAATACCTCTTACAACGGAGCAAGAATGTGCTGGAATACCAGGAGAAACTATTCCTAATCACACCTATGGGTATGGAAGAATTGACGCGCTTGCAGCGGTAGAATTGGCTTTAACTGTTTTCATAGAATCTACTGACGAAGCAGAGGAGGAATTACATATTCGTGTATTTCCCAATCCCACCAAAGATATGATTTCACTAGTCACGAAAGAGATTCAGGGGAACTATTCTTTTACACTATTCTCTATTGATGGAGCAGAACTACTTAGCTATCAGAATCACTCTTTTGGCGGAAGCCAACAAATAGATTTACAAGCATTTACACCAGGTATCTATATAGGAAAGATTAAGTCTGAAAAGGGAGAGCAAACTGTAAAAATCGTGAAGCAATAGATCGCGTATTGGCTATTTCTTACATCAATCCTCTCGCCTTAATTTCTAGGTATTTATTAATTGTATCAATCGTCAGGGTTTCTGGAGTGGTTAGCACTGAATAGATTCCATTGACTTTCAATTCCTTAACAATCTGAGACTTATCGTAAAATTGCTTTTCGGCAATCACCTTAGTAAATATAGCTCTCATACCGTTAGCAGGTTCATTCAGTAACTTTTTAAGTTCAGAATTTCTAAAAAACACGACAACAAGAAGGTGCTTTTTTCCTAACGCTCTCAGGTAAGGAAGCTGACGTCTCATGGAGTTGAGAGACTCGAAGTTTGTGTAGAATAAGAGAAGGCTTCTTTGCTTTAGATTGGCATGCACGAATCGCTGAAGAAGCTCCACATTGGATTCCTTGAAATTAGTTTTCTGTGCGTACAAAAATTCTTGAATCTTGTGCATTTGATTACTTCGTCGATTGGCTGGGACAAAACCGCTCATCTTGTTGCTAAAGCTAATGACACCAGCGTTGTCTTGTTTCTTAATTGCAATATTCGATATCACTAAAGTGGCATTAATAGCGTAATCAAGCAAAGTCATATTCTCAAACGGCATTTTCATGGCCCGACCTTTATCCACAATACTAATAATAGGTTGGGATTTTTGATCTTGAAATTGATTGACCATCATTTGATTTCGACGTGCCGTTGCTTTCCAGTTTATAAACCTAGGATCGTCTCCTTGCACATAATCCTTGATCTGCTCGAATTCCATCGTGTATCCGATTCGTCTCATTTTCTTAAGCCCCATCTGAAAGCTGCGTTGCGCAAAAGCTGCTAATTCGTATTTTTTCAATTGCAAGTAACTTGGATAAACTGCAACTTGCTTTCCTTGCTCGAACACATATCGACGGGAAAAAAAATTGATCGGTGTGCTAGCATATAAATTTAGAGCCCCGAAATCATACACTCCCCTTTTCACAGGCTTGATTTGATAAGTCACAGACTCGGAGGCCAGTCTCTTCACATGAGCTTTCCATTGAACATCTCTTCGCTGAAAAATAGGAGGAAGTTCATCAATAATTCGAATGGTTGAATCAAACTTATATCTATTGTCAATATTAATCTCTACAGGGTTCTCATCGCCATTACTGAATCGATCAGCCATATTTCTTTGAGCCAAAATCCCCTTTCGAGAGAAAAGAAGAGCTATATCGAGAATACATAGTGCTACAAAAAGAGCTAGGCCAAACTGGGTTACAAGAAATAGTACATCCAGTGTCCAGCTGAGCAAGAATAGAATCACAAGTGCAATTCCAACGTAGAAAAATCTATTTTCAAGATATAGTTTTCGCATCTTAACGTGGGATATTGACAGACTTCACTACCTCTGAAACTACCTCCTCGGCAGTTGATCCTTCCATCTCTTTGTCTGGCGTCAAAATGATTCGGTGAGCTAGCACAGATTCAGCGACTTCGATAATATCCTCTGGAATTACATAATCTCTTCCATTAATTGCTGCAATGGCCTTCGAACCTTGAAGAAGAGCCAACGAAGCTCTTGGCGACGCACCTAAATAAATGTCATGATGATTACGAGTTGCATGCACGATATTTGCCATGTATTTCAGCAGAGAACTATCGACTTCAATTGAGCTAACCACTTTCTTTAAGGCAATTAATTCCTCAGCACTCATGACTGCGTTTATACTTCCCAATCCATCGACATTATGCTGCGTGTTATGAAGTTGTAATATTTCATACTCCTGATCAACTGATGGGTAACCAACTCTTATTTTGAAAATAAATCGATCAAGTTGTGCCTCAGGTAGTGAATAAGTTCCCTCCATGTCTATGGGATTCTGAGTTGCAATAATCATGAATGGCTTTGCCATTTCCATTCTATTGCCATCCACTGTGATCTGCTTCTCTTGCATCACTTCAAATAGTGCGGCCTGAGTCTTTGCAGGAGCTCTATTTATTTCATCGATCAATACGATATTGGAAAATATAGGGCCTGCCTTGAATTCAAAGTCGGACTTTTTCATGTCAAAGACTGAAGTTCCTATAACGTCGGACGGCATAAGGTCCGGTGTAAATTGAATTCGAGAAAAATCGGTATCGATCGTCTTTGCAGTCAACTTGGCTGTCAGTGTTTTTGCTAACCCAGGAAAACCTTCTAGCAATACGTGTCCATCTGCTAAGATAGCTGCGAGTAGAAGCTTAACTAATTTCTTTTGGCCAACGATGACTTTTGAAATTTCATCCATGACTTTCTGCACACTATTAGACAGCGGCGTGAGGTCTTGCTTCGAACCAAGTATGCCAGGAATAGCTGGAGTATTATCCGCTGTGGGCTTTTTCCCTCCGAAGCCAGGAGGCACCATTTCTTGCTTATTGTTATTATCGTTCATCATAAAATTGTTGTAATTTTTTACTCAACCTCAATATCGAATTTTCATCGACAATGTGTAAGTTTCTATAATCTTTGAAATAGGTATTTATTGATGAAATCAAACCTATTTTCTTACCTGATTTAGCTAGAAGAACTTCGGTTTGTTCAGGAGTTCCCAGATAATTAGTAATGCGATACTTTTCACGAACGTACTCCTTAAAGTGACGTTCAATTTTCCTCATAAGGTCATGTAAATCATATGTACTATGGTACAAATCACCTATCGTTTTTGTAAACTCCAAACTTCTATTTTCAGGCGGATTGACAATAGGAATGATTCGTTGGGTTCTTTTTATCGAGAAAATCATATGAAGAAGCAAGAGGGTCAAGCCCAAAATACCAGCCCAACGAAATGCCTTGGTATTTAAGAACACTTTTAGCGGTGGTTGGCGACTCATCTGTGGTTTATAATAGACGTCCCAATGAGTCTTGACATCTGGCAAGAAACTCAAGATATCTTGCGCGAATTTATAGTTTTCCTCGTATAACATATAGTAATTCGTAAAGGAGTATGGAAGGGTAGAAAGAATTATTTTTCCCTCACCAAAATTCCTCTGAACCACTATTGGTAAATTATCGTCATACTCATCCTCTGATTTACTTACGGCAAGAGGGAATGCCCCTTCTAACGTATCCACTTTATTTTTGAGTCCGTAAATATTGAATTGTTTAGCAAAAGCAAATCTATACTCACTTTGAATAGATTGTACTTTGAGTGAGCTTTGATCAAGGGCCTCAATCCCCTTATAAATGTATGTGGGATCGAGATTTAGCGTATCAAGTAACTCGTAGGAAAAGTCTTTTGCAGCGATAAAGGCATTATTCCCCGCAGCCACCCACTCTAGTAAGTTGTTTCTTTCATCTTCTTGAAGTCCGAAAAATGAGGTAATAAAGATATAATTCTCCTGACCTGTAGTGTCACTTTTCAATTTATATAGAGACACATCTTTTTCTTCTACATCGGAAAAAATATCCTTAATCAATTCGCTAGTAATGTAAAGACCATAGGGCTGCTCAGACGAAGATTCAAAAGAATCGTTCCAACTAATATTCCTAGGAGCAAGTCCCACAAGCAAGGTGAAAACTGCACAGTAAATTAGTATGATCCAAATTAATTTCTTCTTCATCAAGTCACAATTTCCTTTTGAATACGCTCAGAATAATTTCTTACCTTATCATAAAACGTATCGTCTACTTGATAATTACCATACCATGCATAATTAAAATAATCTGTAATAGACTGAAAATCTTGTTTGATGCTCGCAACTTCAATTTCCTCTACATAATCTTGTCCCAACTTATAGTCTTTCCAAATTATTACATTTTCTTCATTCAATTTCTTAAGAGTAATGAGGTAAGAATAACGAACAGCCTCCCTATATTTCCCCTCAAGTTCAGCCTTTTGCAGATTCTCTAATAAAATATCTCTAGATACGCTAATGTCTAAATCACCTACCTTGGGAGTAAGAGCCTTTGTATCACGCTTACTGACAAAACTCTTTAATTCATTTCTGAGTATGAACCATACGATCAAGACAGTTGCTAATAAGATGATAAGATACCTCAAGAATTTGGATCTGATACCCATATCCAAGTTTCCGAACATTTTTTCAGCAAGGCGTGCAAAGAATTGACTAAAAATTGAATCAGTCTTTTTAGGTTCAGAAAAGTCAAATTTATCCATTTCCTTGTATACAGCTAATCTGCTCGTATCAAATGTTCTCGCAACATAGGATTCTCTAATGTCTGCGATATTGGACGTATCCCACACCAACACTTCACGGTAGGGTTTGACATCCACGATCTCATTGACCAATTCATTAAGAAAAGACTGTTCTTCTTCTACTGTATCTCGAAAGGTAAATTCTCGTTCGACGTAAGGAGGTCCAACAAAAGCCGTGTCTACCGCCTCTTGCGCATAGAGCAAGAAACAAGCAAAAAGGAGCGATATGGATAATACAGATTTAATACTCGCCTTCATTTTCAAAAAATGATTCTTTGACAGTACCAATTTTCTGTATTTTACTTATAGCAGCTTCACCAGTTCTTCTTTCTTCGATATCGTAGCTCTTTAAAAACATAGAAATGAAAATGAATAAATATAAATATGATAACCCGAAAGACAATAACACTGATTCAATCAGCATTATTCCTTCAGTAAATTTACTGTTTTCGAAATCGAACTCTATCGCAAAACCCAAGGCGAAAAACAAAATAAAGAAAGGCACCAAGATCATATACTGTAAAACAGATGAAGTGATATTTGACACAATCAATGTTACTAGCGTCGCTCCATAATAATCAGCAAGATCATTTCCCGCTAGTTTGAAAGCCTCACCCATAGTACAATCATCTTTTGTCAAATAGATTCTTTGGGCGTACAGCCACAATGGCATTAAATATAAAACACAAAAAACACCAAGCAATAAAGCAAAAACTACTGCAACCACTGGACTGCCAATGATCAACAGTATGACAACCCCCGCAAATGCAGCCAAAATTAGCATCAAAGGTAAAATGATCGCAAAATTACGCAGGTAAAGTTTTCTAAAATAAGTATGTAGCTCTTGTGAAGTAATATTACTTGGATCCCCTTCTTTAGCCGCTTTCACCAGTGCTGCGCTAACAAGATTTATATGCAATACTAAAAAAAAGCAAGAAATAATGAAAATTACGTACAAGAAATAAGGCATCTCAGACCCGCTAAGCAATGGATCCAGTGAATTACGTAAATAAACATAGGTCACACCTAAACTTGGCAGCATAACGGAGAAGATCATTACTGATGTCAGCGCTCTGATATTTCGAAAAATGAGTTTAACACTATCCGATATTACCTCCATCAACGTTCTTGTGCTTAATATAGGTTTCATAGGCTTACTATTTTTAATCTTCTTTCTACTTGTACCGGTCGAATAATAAAATAATAAATAATGTAGGCAAAAGACAACGCGATAACCACGATACGCCAAAAACTCCCCATCTCTTGGTACCGAAAAGTAAGATAGGATTCTATAATGGCAGCTACAACAATTACTGGAATTACTGCTATTAGAATTTTCATTGCTCGCCTAGCCCCTCTTATTACTGCATCTCCTCTACTATATGTACCTGGATACCACCAGCTATTTCCTACCGCCATACCCGCTCCAGCAACAATTACAATCGCTGACAATTCCAACGAACCGTGAATAAAGATCGTACTAAACGAGATCCATCCTAACCCTAATGAAACAAACATACCTTGAAATGCTCCAACCATCACTCCATTGGAAAGTAAAATCAGGCCTGCAAGAAAAGGTGCCATCACTCCTAGCATAAAGGAAAGTAAGGCTACTCTCATATTATTACTACCTATTTGGTAAAACATCATTCCCTTGTCTTCATCTCTGTAAACACCCATAGGGTCACCTTTGTCAATATTGTTGAGCGTCATATCCACATAAGCGTCACCCAAAATTACACGAGGAAACTCAGGATCAATGTAAGTCGAAATTCCACCTATTGCGATAGCAATCAAGAAGACGATCAGAGACTTTAGCAAATCAGCATGGCTTTCTCTAATTGCAAGCGGAATCTCCTCTGTCCAAAAAGTTAAAAATCGTCTTCTATCTTCTTTCTTTGTCGAATATATTCGTCGGTGAATTGCTGAAGAAAGTTTATTCAAGTAGTCAACTACACTTGACTTAGGATAGAATGTCTTAGCATACGAAAGGTCATTCACCACGGTTGTGTAATATTTGGCGAGTTCATCCGGGGTAATACTTAGTTTACCATCCGTGAACTGCTCGAGTCTTTTCCAATTCTCTTCGTTTTTAGCTACAAATTGATATTCCTTCATCTACTCCTCCTCTGTTCTTTCGTCTAACCGTTGAAAATAATTATAATCGTACACTATCATTTTTAGATACTTTCGAGCTGGAATCAACTTGGGAATCCCTGTAAAATCCATTAATCTCTCCGCTGCTGCCAATTGAATTGCATGTTTGGCAGGAGTATCATTGTAAATAGTGTGTTTAATTAGTTCTACCTCGTGGTCCTCTAAGGTGAGTACTTGTCTGTACTTTCCAACATAACCTTTAGGGATTCTTACCCTTGAAAATCGACTTCTATTGACTTCTCTCTCCTTTAGAGTAATTACTGTGGTATTAGCCAATACATCTCCAACACGTTGCCCTTTCAAGGACGAAACAGAACTAAGAAAAGCAATTCCTGGCGTAAAAAGGCTAAAATCAATCATTCTTGCAAACCACCGTATGATGACCTGACCACTAGTCATATTTCTACCTGTCAAACTTACCACCTGAACCTTCATAAGCGCTTTCCCTGGTGTTTTTCCTTCATTGAATAACTCAAAAACCAAGGTGTAAAAAAAGTATGGTAAAGCAAAAACGCCAATCACCCATCCGTTAGAAATCCCTAACCCACCTAGTAAGACACCAAAGACAAGCAACACATAGCCCATCTTAATTAGCCAATCTATGATGAACGCAATTACTCGATCCCATACATTGGCTGTATGATATTCGATTTCTACATTATAGGCGGTGGTTACTTTTACGATATTGTCTTCCAAGGTCTTGTATTTATTTTTCAGGTATATTCCTCAAAACAGCAAGTAGATAATTCCAATACTTCTGCACTGAACTAATCTGTACTCTTTCATCAGGCGAATGTGCTCCACGAATATTGGGACCGAAGGAAACCATCTCCATTTCAGGATAATGCTTTCCTATAATTCCACATTCCAAACCAGCATGACAAGCAGCCACATGCATTTCACCTTCGAACATTTCACTGTATAAATTTTCCATGATCTTCACAATCTTCGCGCCCCTTTTTGGCGTCCAGCCAGGGTAATTACCGCTAAACTGTACCGATAAATCCACCAATTCAAAAATCGACTGAATAACATTCATCAGATCATGTTTCTCGCTTTCCAAGGACGACCTAGTTAAGCA
>CALBVQ010000135.1 GCA_937969485.1 uncultured Saprospiraceae bacterium
TCCATTATTTTCAAGTACAAAAAAAGAGGCTTACTTTGTTATAAGTAAGCCCCTTGTTCGATGCAATCTAATAATTGATTACAAAAATCTTTATTGTATCTATTTTATTTGATAAACTTCAAGTAAACCCAGTACCAAAATAGTATTACAGATGCTAGGTACAGCAAATATGCTACATACGAAAGCGCAGAGAATGTAAATACTGACAGAACTGAAAGTACGATCGCACCTAAAAATGCAACGATACATAATTTGATCATTGTTCCAGGGTTTTCCCAATCAATAGCCATTGCTTTCTTCACGATAAATGCAGTTGCTTTATTTTGTTGCTTTTTGAACCAGCTACCAACCTTAGTGAATACATTTTGCTTTTCTCCAGTAACGGAAAGAGTTGTGCCATCAGAATCAACAGCTACTGTTGTAATAGCGTTTGCTTGAAACGAAAATGCAAATAAAAGAGTTAAAATTAATAGTAATTGAAATTTCATAAAAATGGTTTTATGTGTTAGATGAAAAAATAAATTTGCAACAAACTCGCTAAAGTTTGCTGGCTCAATCGTTGTATATTTCTGTCCCTTTCAATAAATAAAATAGAATCTTAAAAGCGTCAGAAGTTCTTTAATACAGTTAAAATTAAAAATTTATTTCATATGTAGGGAAGAACTGGCGTTAAATTCCTTCTTTTTTACAGCTAAAATGTACTTGGTTTGGTCTGCGAGATGACATTTTTTAGTTGAGAATAGTGCCTAAATGACTGTAAACTAGTGTAAAAAGACCTCGATTTGTTTGCTGATCTCGTTCTAATCTTATTTAGTTTTAGTGCTAGATGTATAATATGTTTGACTTGGCATACTTCTGAAATCATGAAAAACAGCAAGAGGAGAGGATGAATTAGTGCACGAAGTTGAAACTTATAACTAGTTCAGATTGATATATCCGATCTTAGATGTATCGGGATGTATTATTTTGATTGCCGCGCTAGTACCTGCAGATATGATCAATTTGTGAAGGTCTGGAGCGACAAAGCTTGTAGAATAAAATAGCAGCACTTTAAGGCTGTGTATTGCGGATTCAGGTGGAATGGATAGCCTCAGCTGCAGCGATTTCGAAGTGGTTCTACATTTCAGAAATCTGTGCGTTTAAGACGATATCAATGAGGAACCAATAGTTTTATGTTTGGTAGGGCGGTCAAGACAGGAATTATTTCTTTTAATAAAAAAACATGCTACATTTTAAATATTAAACCCGAAATATGCATTAAGATATCTATTACGAGCTGAAACTGCTTCGACAATGGGAACGTCCAGCTCTTTTGACGCTCACCGTGATGGGGACCACGCCTGCGCCTCAAAAGAACTGTTGAGCTCCCATTCTCTTTGCATTTTAAGCTCTCATCACGAAAACCTAATGCATAATTCGGGTTAAATAGAACACAATAATCTCTGTTTTACTAGTTCCTGTCTATATCAACTTTAATAACCTTCGGCATATTGCCAATAGTCGGCACTCAAATTAATAAGTCGAAAAATTCTTTCGAGTTATTTTTCAACTACTAGGTATCTTGAGCTCAATATTCCTCATACATTCGCGTGAACTTTTTCTCAATGTAGTTTATGAACGAGTCGAGCTGTAACCCGCTCCCAGTAACCTTGTTACATAGCTCCTCTGCTTCCATGCTATGTCCCACTTCGTGAATGTTCTGACGCAACCAAGAAAGTAATTCCGTCGTGTCACCACGCTCGATCTTTTCATTCAATCTGTAAATGTCATTTTGAGCCTGCTCGAAGAACTGAGCTGCGTAAAAGCTACCCAAAGAGTACGTAGGAAAATACCCAAAACTTCCGTGAGACCAGTGAATATCTTGCAATATTCCCTCTTCATCTGTTTTTGGGCGTAAGCCCAGATATTCCTCATACATATCATTCCACACATCTTTCAAGTCCTTAACCTCTATTTCACCGCCAATCAATTTTTTTTCTATCTCGTACCTAATCATCACATGAAAATGGTAGTGTAATTCATCAGCCTCCGTTCGAATCAAGTTCGGTTCAATCTTGTTGATCGCCTTCATAAAGTCTACAAAACTGACCTTCCCAAGTTGCGATGGAAAGATATCTTGCAACACTGTAAACTGATGCTGCCAAAAATCAAAGTCTCTGCCCACATTGTTTTCCCACAACCTTGATTGCGATTCATGAATCCCTAAGCTCATGTAAGATCCACTAGGTAGTCCGTATTCCGAAGTAGGTAACCCTTGTTCGTATAGAGCGTGACCACCTTCATGGATTGTTGACCATAACATATACGAAAAATCGTCTTTTTTCAGGCGAGTGGTAACTCGCACATCTTCCGGAGAAAAACTTGTGGTAAAGGGATGTGCACTTTTGTCCTGTCTACCCATCGAAAAGTTGTAGCCAATAGCTTTTAGCACATCAATCCCATAGTCCCACTGCTTGTTTTCGTCATAATCGAGGAACAAAAAGGAATCGTCAACACGAGGAAGGTTTCTTACTTTTTCTAGTAGAGGAAGCAATCTCTCCCTTACGTCAATAAATATTTGATCTAGTTTCTTAACCGTCATCCCGGGTTCGTAAATGTCCAGCATATTATCGTATGGATGGTCGGCATTTCCTAGCAATTTCGCTTCTTCGCGTTTTAGATCCACTAATTTTTCAAGAGCGGGAGCGTACGTCAACCAATTATTTTCTTCCTTTGCTTTTACCCAGGCATGAAAGGCCTCCGAGGTTAACATTGAGCGTTTGATTACAAATTCTTCGCTGAATTGTGTAGCCTTGTTGTATTCTTTAAGGGTTAGAGATACGTTATTCTTTTCTTTTGGGGATAGGCTTTCATCCGTCATGAGTTTTTTTAGGCTTCCGCCAAAAGAAGATCTAGTCATCATTTCATGTGCGATGCCAGAGAGGGTGGCAACTTGTTGGCTTCTGAAGCGTGAACTTCCCGAAGGCATGTACACTTCTTTGTCCCATGAAAGAACGGCAATAGAGTGTCCTACATCTGCAATCTTGGACATGTAATTTTTATACTCTGAATAATTCATGCTTATTTTTTTCGGAAAAACGATAAGAAGAAGCTAACCCAACCCACAATGAAAAATACCCCACCGATAGGTGTAATTGCTCCTAGCCATGAATATCTTGTGCCTATCAAGGTATCCGACATGGCAAGACTGTATAAACTTCCTGAAAATATGAATATGCCCAAAAGAAAAAATCGATACGTCCACTTTAGCCCTTTCCTGTTGTGCTGTGAATAGACTGCGGCGGTCACTAAAATTGCTATAGCATGGTAGAATTGATATTGCACTCCTATCTTCCATATTTCTAAATCTACCGCTGTTAAGGAACTTTGGAGGAGATGAGCACCAAGGGCACCAAACATTACAGCGATTCCTGCCAAGAAAGCGCCTACCTGTATCATTCTATTTAATCGAGCTTCCATTCTATTGGGTTTAGATTATTTTTTATTAAGTATGTGTTCGCCTTGCTAAAGTGGGCATTTCCAGCAAACTTATTTCCTGCAAGAGGAGAAGGGTGCGCAGCTTCTAAAACTAAATGCTTTTCACGGTCAATAAGTTGTCCTTTCTTTTGGGCGAAAGCCCCCCAAAGTAAAAATACTTTATTATCCATTTTATTATTAATTGCTTCGATCACATCATCTGTGAATTCTAGCCACCCCTTCTTCTTGTGACTACCTGGTGAATTATGCTCTACCGTTAGGATAGCATTAAGCAATAAGACTCCTTCATTGGCCCACTTGGTGAGATCTCCAGAAAATGGGTAATCTTGACCAACATCCACCATCAATTCTTTGAAAATACGCCTAAGTGAGGGAGGAATCTTCATACCCAAAGGTACTGAAAAAGACAAACCCATCGCTTGTCCTGGATTGTGGTAAGGATCTTGACCCAGCAGTATTACCTTGGTGTCTTTAGGGGGACAGCACTCAAATGCATTAAAAACCATATCACTAGATGGATAGATCTCATGACCTCGATCCGCATATATTTCATCTGCTACTTTGTGAGCAAAGGCAGTAACTGAATTGCCTAAGAAAGATTGCCATTCTGTTGGTAAGCGAGGTGAAATTACTTGCATTTTCGAGAAATAATTATTAGCTATACGTTGTAAAATAGCATGGAAAGGCTATAATAAAAGTAATAAAATTTTGGTATAGATTTGGAAAGCGGAAATTAATTGATTTAATCAGAAAATTACAATGCAGTCTCAGCTGCGGTGAAATTCTCTAACGATGACTAATAAATAATCCAAATATACACCTGATTTTACACCATATTGGCCATAAATATCAAAAATAAACAGCAATCAATCAGTCAACCCGAAAATATTTCACTAATAAAAAAGTATGGATTACTGGGGCAAGTTCAGGGATAGGTCGTGAGATTGCCCTACAACTAGCGCCGTATGTCAATTCACTGATTCTGACTGCTAGAAATACTAAGAAACTAGATGCCCTTGCTAATGAGATACAGGTAGCGACTCTTGTGCTTCCTTGTGACTTATCCGATGAGACTGCTGTTTCAGAAATGCTGAAGGATCATGGAAAAGTTCTTGCAGATGTGAATTTTGTTTTTCTAAATGCGGGAATTTCACAGCGGTCATTAGCAAAGGATACAGAAATGAGTGTTGTGCGAAAGGTGATGGACGTCAATTTTTTTGGCACGGTACAGCTATCTCAGTTCATTGTCTCGTACATTAAGTCTAATGAAGGAAAAATTATTGTTATAAGCTCGGTTGCAGGAAAATTTGGTGTCCCGTTTCGTTCAACATATTGTGCTTCTAAGCACGCACTTCATGGGTATTTTGAAGCGGTGAGGATTGAAGAAGATGTAGATGTACTGTTGGTGTGTCCTGGATTTATCGAAACCGATATTTCTAAAAATGCGGTGACTGGTACAGGTGCTATATATGGTGAAATGGATAATGGGCAGGCGAATGGAATGCCGGTTGATAAGGCAGTTTCGAAGATATTAGAGGCTACGAGAAAGGGAAAAAAAGAAATTTTCATAGGAGGTTTTCGGGAAACTAAACTAGCTGTTTTTATGCACAAGAACTTTCCTTCGATCTTCTTTAAGATATTAAGAAAAACTAAAGTTAAATAAGAGAATGGTGGACATATTTGAACGAATTGAAAACAATATGGGCCCTTTAGGTCAATATGCGGATGAAGCTGAAGGGTACTACATTTTTCCTGAGCTAGAAGGTGAACTTAGCAACCGAATGAAGTTTCATGGTAAGGAGGTCATCGTATGGTCGATAAATAATTACTTGGGTCTTGCTAATGACTCGAAAGTGCGTGAAATTGACGCTAATTTTGCTTTACGATACGGTACGGCATACCCTATGGGTTCTAGAATGATGTCGGGAAATACAGCATTGCACAGTCAACTTGAGCAAGAATTGTCTTCTTTCGTCCATAAAAAAGAGGCAGTTCTGTTGAATTTTGGTTATCAAGGCATCATGTCGGCCATTGATTGCTTGCTTAGCCGCAGAGATGTTGTTGTTTACGATGCTGGATGTCATGCGTGTATAGTTGATGGTGTCAGACTGCACTCTGGAAAACGATTCGTATACAAGCATAATGACATGGAGAGCCTGGAGAAACAACTGCAAACTGCTATTGAAATTGCAGGGGAATATGGTGGGGGAGTGCTTGTTATCAGTGAAGGTGTGTTTGGAATGCGTGGTGATCAAGGCAAATTGAAAGAAATTTGCGATCTAAAAAAGAAATATTCTTTTCGGTTCTTGGTGGATGATGCACATGGCTTTGGTACATTGGGGCATGATGGAAGCGGTGCTGGTGTTGAGCAAGGTGTCCAAAACGAAATTGATCTATACTTCGCGACATTTGCTAAAGCTCTGGGTAGTATAGGCGCTTTTATCGCGGGCGATCCATCGGCAGTTAAGTTTATCAAGTACAATATGCGTTCTCAGATTTTTGCAAAATCGCTTCCGAGTATGATTGTCGGAGGAGCACTTGAAAGATTGCGGATGATTGTAAAATCTACATCGCGAAAGGATAAGTTATGGGAAAATGTAAATCGATTACAAAGCGGATTGAAGGAGGCTGGCTTCGATATAGGAAATACCAATTCGTGCGTCACTCCTGTCTACATGCATGGAAGCGTTCAAGAGGCCATGATTATGGTGAAGGACCTCCGAGATAATTACGCTATATTCTGTTCCATAGTTGTCTATCCTGTAATCCCCAAAGGAATGATTCTGTTGCGATTAATACCCACAGCTGTCCATACTTTCGATGATATAGATACAACAATTAAGGCTTTTAGTGCGGTGAAAAGTAAGTTGGAGAACGAAGAATACAAAGTGACAATCACAAGCTAGATGAAACCTTATTACATAAACGGAATTCAACAGATTGGTATAGGTAACAATGACGTTGAGCAAACCTATAATTGGTACGATCAGCACTTTGGAATGAAAGTCAAAGTGTTTGATGAAGAGGCAGAGGCTGCTTTGATGTTGCCTTACACTGGTGGTGTGCCACGAAAAAGGCATGCCATTTTAGCTCTGAATCTCAATGGAGGAGGTGGTGTCGAATTATGGCAGTATACTGAAAGGTTGGCTGTTCCGCCAAAAGAAAAGGTAGAGTGGGGTGACCTTGGTATCTTAGCTTCGTGCTTTAAATCTAGAAATATCGAGGAAAGTTATGCTACATTCGAAAACACTGAATTCTGTAGCCCCGTTGTTCGCAATCCTTTAGGCCAAAAACATTTTTATACTAAAGATCTACATGGTAATCTCATTAATGTCATTGAATCCAACTCTTGGTTTAAGAAATCAAAAAACAGCCAAGGTGGAATCTGTGGTGCTGTTATTGGTGTGTCCAACATGGATGAAAGTTTAAAATTTTACAAGGACTTCTTGCATTATGATGTTGTTCTGGCTGATTGCACAGAAGTTCAAAAAGATTACCTCCCATTATTTGATGGCCAAGAATCTATATGTAGAAGAGTAATTCTGACACACAGTGAGGAAAAACAGGGTGCGTTTAGTGAGTTGTTTGGCAAAACACAAATTGAGCTAGTTCAGCGATTGGATTATGCTGGAAAGAAGGTCTTTGCTAATAGATTATGGGGAGATCTAGGTTATATTCACTGCTGTTTCGATGTAAATGAAATGGACGTATTGAAAGCGAAAGCTTCATCAATGAACTTCACATTTACGGTTGATAGTGGTAATTTTGAAATGGGAAACGCAGCAGGAAGATTTGCTTATGTAGAAGATCCGGATGGAACATTGATTGAATTCGTAGAGACATATGAAGTCCCAATCGTTGAAAAGTGGGGTTGGTCACTGAAGCTAAGAGGAAAAAGGAGAAAGAGATTACCTCGATGGATGATCAAAGCAATGGGTTGGTGACTTTAAATCATAACCAAAGAAACCTGAAGTTGCTGTGTGTATCAATAGAAAAATAATTGACTCAAGAGTTTATACGTTCTGTTTGCCATGCCGATTAAATGCGTAAAACATGCCTAGAATCCATTCTGTTTTAGGATTCAATTAACCCGAATAGCTATGTTATAATATAATGTGTATATTTGTATTATGATACCAGAAGATTTTAAGATTTACTATAAGAGTTTGTGATTAACCACTCAGCAGAGGATAATTGAAGAACTATTGGGATTAGGACAAAATGAAGAATCACTTTTGGATCCTAAAATTACAGCATTAAAGTGCCCACATTGTAATTCAACACATGTTGTGGGTAATGGCAAAAATACAAATGGAGTGCAGCGTTATCGATGTCGAGGATGCAAAAAGTCATTTGGTAGTACTACAGGAAAGGTGTGGTATGCAATGCATAAAAAGGACAAACTTAAGGCCTATATGCATTGTCTATTGAGTGGTTATAGTATCCGTAAGAGTGCTAGTCAAGTAGGAATAAGTTTAGCAACATCATTTAGTTGGCGACATAAGCTATTAACGAGTATTA
>CALBVQ010000136.1 GCA_937969485.1 uncultured Saprospiraceae bacterium
CATTCTGTTTTAGAATTTCGCATATTTTCAAGTTTATAAAATCAATTACTTCGTTAGAAATACTCATGATAGCTAGGGCTATCCTTGCGTTTTCTGCCTTGTACTAGATTTAATAATTCTTGAAAATAAAGAGAAACCTTAAAACAGAATTGGTATTAGATAAGTATTAATCATTTGGTATAATTCATAGAAAGGCAGTAATTTCGAAAGCGAAGTTACTGCCTTATTTTTCGTTGGACTTCCTTATTCTAATATAATTCGGGTTTAACTTTTTCTTAAAAATGAATTGTCTGAAAATATTGTTCTTTCTTTGAACGTCTAATGCATATAACAATCTTGAAAGGCGCATTAGCGTATGTAGATTTAATGAATAAGTTCAAGGAAGTGGGTGGACGGTAGACGCAGCTGTAGCGAATGATCAATTGGTTTTGAATTGTTGAAATATCGACGTTAAAGTCAATATTAATGCTGGGCCCAAAACTTGATGTTTTGGTAGGCAAGCCTACTCAGGAATTTATTTGTTTTAGTAAGAAAATACGCGACCACCGATATAGTTAATTTGTATAACACTAATTTAGGGCACTTTAAATCATGACTTTTATTAACTCGACCTCACGATGAGAATATTATCTTTCCTATTTTTATTTGGCGTAAGCCATCTCCTTTCAGCACAACCTGATTTTTCTTCTCTACCTAGAGTAGATTCAATATATCAGGATTATATAAAAACAATCGAGTTTTATAATGCTTCAGATGAGTTAAGCATGCCGATCATCAACCAAGAAACTGGCGTATTATCGGTTGATTTCGACGATCACTACGGCGAATATATTGATTACTATTACACGGTTATACACTGTGATAGAAACTGGAATTATACCGAAGATGTGGAGATTAGCGAGTATCTCAATGGACCTGATGTGATACAAATCGAGGATTTTGGTTCTTCTATCAGTACGAATATAAGTTACATGCATTACGGTTTTGACTTCCCCAATGCGGATATCAATTTCCGTTGGACAGGGAATTACATGTTGATCGTGTATGATTCTGACAATACCGTTGCTTTTTCTCGACGATTCTATGTGATTAATGAAGTGGTTAATTTCCTATTTCCTAAATACGTGAGACCCAATGGTGTGGGGCAGTTCGATACTCATCAAGCTTTTACCTTTGAATTGGGTATTAAGCGACTCGACCCTATTAATCCGCTGAATGAGCTATATGTTACAGGCTTTCAGAATCGGCTTAATGAACGGCCGCTTGATTTTGAACAACCTTTTAGAATTAACGGAACAAATGCTGTGTTTGATATTGGGAATCAGTTTTCGTTCTATGGGTACAAGGAATACAGGGAATTTGATACACGAACGATTTTGACGGGACTTGGTAGGGGTATTAATTCGGTTGATGTTTCTAATACGAACGCCACAGTAATGTTGGATCTTGATAAAAATCGATCGCCGAAAGCTCATTTTGCTTTGCGAGAGAGTAACGGAGCTTTTGTAACAAGAAATACGGATCGAACAACTGGTGACAAAAACATGACAGCTGAGTATGTGAACACTATATTTACTTTAAGATCGCCTATTGAAGAGGAGGCAGATGTGTACTTGTTAGGAGAGTTTAATGATTTCAAGGCATACCCTCAGTATAGAATGCGATATCAACAATCTCAAGGAATTTATACAGTAGAAGTGCCATTGAAACAGGGGTATTATAATTATATGTACGGCACAGTTGATAAGAACGAAGCACCTGATTTCTTGAGATTTGAAGGAAGTAGTTTTGAGACCGAAAATCGCTATCATTTCTTTGTTTATTATCGTCCTCTGTCAGGAGTTTATGACCAACTCGTAGGGTACTTAAATTACCCCCATCAGCCGAGATAGGAATTTTCATCTTGTTTTGTTTCCCATTTATAGAAATTAATTGTGGTAGATGGAAATATAGACTAACTTCATGCCTACTAAATAATAGACATGAGAAAGTACCTTCTATTTGTATTGATCTTAAGTTTTGGAATTCTGGCTAATGCACAGACCAAGACGCTCAGAGAGTGTGTAGATATTGCATGGGAAAGAAACATCAATATCAAGCAAACTGAACTCAATAAATGGAATAGTGAAATTGATTTGTCGCAAGCGAAGGCCTCACGTTACCCTAATTTGAACGCTGGATCGAGCCTTAATCTTTCAGGTCGGTCGGTAGATCCTACGAATAATCAATTTGCCACTAGCTCCTTTTTTACCAACAATTACAACTTAAGTAGTAATGTCCTTCTCTATCGGGGAGGTCAGGTTATTAATTCGATAAAACGGGCACAGCAATCACGTCAGGCAAGTGAATTTCAGATCGAGACTATTAAGCAGGATATCGCCTTACAGGTTGCGAATGCATATTTGAATGTGTTGTTTAGTCAAGAGAATCTTGGGGTTGCTGACAAGAGAATTGAAGCCACACAAGAGCAAGTTAAACAAGTTGAACTACTTATAGAACGGGGCTTACGCCCAAAAAATGCAATTTACGAGCTTCGTGCGACTCTATCTGCTGATGAGCAGAATGTAGTTTCTGCACAAGGGAACCTTGATCTTGCGTTTTTGCAATTATTACAACTAATGAATCTATCGCCAAGCGAGCGATTTGACTTAGTCATTCCAGAAATTGCCGTCGAAGCTCTTACTGACCCCTTTGGGCTTGACCCAAATACCATTTATAAGCAATCGTGGACTAAGCAACCCGACTATAAAAACGCTGCTATTCAAACTGAAATAGCAGAAACAGACAAGAAAATAGCAGAGGCAGCACTGAAACCTACAATAGCGTTCGGTGGAAGTGTAGGGACTAATTACTCGAGTTTAGGAAGGACAGTGGATGGCGTCGAAAATGTTGTCATTGATCAAACAATCATCGTGGATGGCACAGAGCAAACGGTAGGATTCGTGCAGCAAATTCCGCGTTTTGCAGATCAGGCATATCTCGATCAGGTAACAGATAATGTCACTTACGGTTATGGCTTGAGCCTGCAGGTGCCCATTTACAATAACCGAACAACGAAATCAGCAATTGAGCGAGCCGAGTTGGGTAAGAAGAGCACCGAATATGGAATGCAGTTAGCGGAAATTCAGTTTAGAAATGAAATTCAGCAAGTAGTATTACAGGCGAGAAATGCAAAAAAACAATACGAGGCAAGTATCAAAAGTGTAGAGGCGAGCAAACAAGCTTTGGATAATATCAAGCTTTCATTCGAGGCTGGAGCGTCGAATTCATATGACCTTACTTTCGCAACTAACGCTTATGATACAGCACTAATTCAGCGAGCTTTGGCGAAGTACGATTATGTTTTCAGAGTGATGGTAATCGATTTTTATTTAGGTAGATCAATCAATTTTTAAGGAATGACAAAACGAAGGAAAAAATCAAAAAGGTGGATATGGTTAATTGTACTAGCCGCATTACTCATCTCAATTGTCTGCGGTATAGTATTTAGTAGAATGGAAGATGCTGTGGAAGTTACAGTAGAGAGTAGCGCTAAAAAGTCAATAAATGAGGTTGTAACGGGGAGTGGAAAGATTTTTCCAGAAAAAGAAATCGCTATATCTAGTGATGTTTCAGGCGAGATAATCGAACTCTTTGTTGCTGAGGGTGACAGTGTAAAAGCAGGTCAATTACTTGCAAAGATAGATCCAGATACCTACGTTTCAGCTGTAGAAAGAGGGAAGGCGGCTTTGAATAATGCCAAAGCTCAGAGATCGATTGCGAATGCCCAACTAGCAGCCAGTGAAGCTCAGAAACAACAGATAGAAGCTCAATTGACCAATGCAAGAAAGATCAATGATAGGAATCGACAGCTTCTTGCGGACGGTGTAATTTCTCAGGCAGATTATGATAATTCACTTTCTACTTTAGAAGCATTGGAAGCGAATGTTAACGCATCTTCTAGTAATATCATTTCAGCCCAAGAATCTGCTAAGGCAGCTGACTACACTATAAATTCAGCGGAGGCAAGCCTTCGTGAGTTAAAAACAAGTTTGAGTAGAACGACAATAAAGGCACCAGTAAGTGGTATTGTTTCCTTACTGAATGTAGAGGCGGGAGAGCGTGTGGTGGGTACCATCCAAATGGCAGGTACTGAAATGATGAGAATTGCAAACTTGAATGCAATGGAAGTACAGGTAGAAATCAGTGAGAACAATATTTTGAAAGTCAATGAAGGAGATACGGTAGATATCGAAGTAGATGCTTACATTGATCGTAAATTCAAAGGGGTAGTCACTGAAATCGCCAATACGGCTTCTAATTCTACTGGAAGTATTAGCCAAGCCGCATTGCTTAGCTCTACGCAGGTAACCAACTTTATCTGTAAAATCAGGATTAATCCGGCATCTTATGCTGACATAATTACGGCCGATAATCAATATGCATTCCGACCGGGAATGTCCGCGACGGTTGACATCTATACCAATCGAGTCAACGATGTTCTTACTGTCCCTATTCAAGCTGTGACCGCCCGTGAAAGCGAGGACGAAGACCAAGACGAGGTTCAAGAGGTTGTCTTTGTCCTGGAGTCTGACACACTGAGAAAGGTAGTAGTTCAAACGGGGATTCAGGACGATAAGAACATTCATGTGCTAGATGGATTGAGTGCCGATGAGACAGTTGTTACAGGGCCATATTCTGTACTTTCCAAGGATTTAGAGCAAGGGCAGAAAGTAGCAGTTCAAGATAAAAAGGAGAAGGGCAAAGGTAAGTAGTGGCAAAACCTTTACTTTTATAGAATGAAAGAGAATGCCCTTATAATATTTGTCAAAAATCCAGAACCTGGAAAAGTCAAAACTCGCATTGCAAACACTGTGGGTAATGACGAAGCTATTTCGATTTATAAGCAGTTACTGGAATTCACCTCCAAGATTGCAAAGAGTGTAGCCTGCGAAAGATATGTTTTCTATTTTCCTTTGGTTCTCGAAGAAGATATGTTTGATACAGAATATTTCCACAAGAAACTTCAGACCAAAGGTGACCTAGGCGATAAGATGCAAACGGCCTTTGCGTCTGTTCTCGCTAAGCACAAGCATGTTCTTATCATAGGCTCTGATTGTGCCGAGTTGACATCAGGCGATATTCAAAGAGGCTTTGACGAGTTAGAAGAAAACGATGTCGTGATAGGGCCTGCAAAGGATGGCGGGTATTATCTGCTAGGGATGAATGACCTGCAAATGTTTTTATTCAAGGATATGCCTTGGAGTGAAGATAGTTTGCTAGAGGAGTCTATCATGCGAGTCCAAGATCGAGGTTTGAATTACAGTCTGCTTAATATTAAGAGCGACATTGACTACATTGAAGATTGGGAGGAGTACAAGCATTTGGTTCAGGGGGAGTAGGGAAGCCTTGATGGCTGTTTATCCTTTATCCCTAGGTTTTCGTCATGAGGGCTTATACCCAAGTTATGAATTAGAAAATTTATTACGTCTAGAATTACCTGCGAAATGTAGCGCTTCAGTAATTTTTACTCAATCACCATGGCAATGCTATGCATCGAATTCCCCTTCTTTTGCTGCCTTAATTTTGGCTTCCGCCAAAAGGGAAATACACGGTGGGAGCAACTACTAATACCAATTCTGTTTTAAGGTTTTACTTTATTTTCAAGAATTATTAAATCAAGTACAAGGCAGAAAACGCAAGGATAGCCATAGCTATCATGAGTATTTCTAACGAAGTGATTGCTTTTATAAACTTGAAAATATGCGAAATTCTAAAATAGAATTGGTATTAACGCATATTTCGGGTTAGATGGTTAAATACTTAGTGCTCTTATATTCCTAGTGATAAGTTGTACTAC
>CALBVQ010000137.1 GCA_937969485.1 uncultured Saprospiraceae bacterium
GGTGTCACATTGGTATGTTATCGGTAGCGTCATATTTTTCCTTGAAACTGACAAAAGTTATATTTTCTGAGGGTCTGTTGTTTTGGAGATTTGGATTATTAATAAAACCTTATTTTTTTCTCTAAATAATTATATCATGCGTAACAGACTTTTATATTCAACGACTTTTCTCCTTATGTCAATTTGTGGTTTTTCACAATCGTTCTCTTCTTTTGAGTTTGAATTTTCACATGAAACCAAGCAGAATATTGCTGGAGAAGATTACAAGTATGATTTTAAGCTAATTCCTGCCAAAAATTATCTGGAAGCCAAAAAATTATGGTCTGCTGATGATGGTTCTAGATTCTTAGATGGTGCTGTTATGAATGGATCCGCAGAATCAGGTTCTGTGTTTGTTGATTTGGTTAGTGACTTCTTGGGGCCTTTGAGAGTCTCATTAGCGACAACGGTTTCATCTGTTGATTCTACGACAAGTGAAAATATAAGTGTTGAGAAATTTATAAGTGGTGGTGGATTAGGAGTAATTAATTCAATCTTTGTCGGTCCTACATTGACATGGAATCAAGGAGATTCATACATTACGACAATTTTGAATCCTAGGTTGAGCTGTGATGCTCCTGCGCTAGGGTCAAGTGCAGAACTAATTAACTTCAATGGTGACTTGGGTATCGAACTGAAGCTTAACATTCCACTACAGGAAAATAAATTAGGCCTAATTGGGAGTTATAGAGTTGGTTCAGTTGTGGGAAGTAATAATTTCTATGAAGCTATAGATCATGCTGAAAAATCAATTTTTACATACTCCCAAGTTAGTGTCGGAATTTCGATTCCAAATTCTAATATTGCGATATTATACAATAAAGTACTACATGGACCAGATTCACTATTTGACATAAGTACTTTAGGACGAGTCTCAGTTTCATTTTTTGGCAGGTAAGTCAATCAAACTTAATATTATACTACTGCCCATTTTCATACAACTTTTGTTCCACGAACAAACCGTCAACTAGAGGGAGCGAACCAAAGCATTCGAACGGGCAGTATTGCAACTTCCCAATCTTGAGTGTAACACTCATTGAATTCCTAAAGCACATCTCTATTACAATAACAAAATTAGAATCCAGGAGTCTTTTCTTTTGGGTTAAACCCAAAAAAAAAATAGAACCTTAAAAAGTCTGGCTACGTAATACCTATGTTAATACCCCGCTGATCGCTACTCGGACTGCGCGCTTCAACATGTGTGGTGCAGTGACTCTGCCCGCACAATTTTTCTGTTTCCAAGAGCCATAAGTGTAACTATTCTCCTCATCAAATTTGCTACTTGTCCACCACTCTACTGAACCAAATGCTTCTTCCATAGACCATGGTGACACATTGTAGCTTTGATCCTCAATCTGATTTCCCCATGGATACAATCTACCTGTTTGCCCTCTACTCGCCATTTCTGAAGTATGCACTGAAGGTACAATCAGCTTAGTATCATATTTCTTCGAGAGAAATGCCACTAAATCTCTCATTTCTTGATAATCCAGATAGAGGTAATCTTTTTTCGACGGCACCTTCAACGGTTGTAAGGCTAATGGGAATTTCGAAATAAAAAAACCAGATTTGATTTTTGTATGTTCTGTTGGATTTTCGGGAACTGAAGAAGAACCTATCCAATGTGCAAAAGGAGGAACATGTACAAATTCGATCTTGGAATCTTTTAAATAATACTTGTGATTAATCAATCTGATTGATGCAGGCATGTGTGGTTCAACTGGTCTTATTCCATTCGGAATCATCATCGAGTTAAGGAACAGAGACAAATCAGTTGCTCTATCAATCTTCTTACGCAAAATACAATGTAGAATATAAACTTCACGATTTATGAAGGGAGCTGCTTGCAATCTAAGAGGCTTTAAAGTAGAACTTAGATAGTCAATTATCACTTTTTGGACCTGTTGAATTAACGGATAAATCTCAGCATTTACTTCATTTCTAGATTTGAAAAAGAACTTAGTATTTCGAACTACTGGCAATAGTTTTTTCAATCCAAAATGCGCACAAGCCAACATACAGTTTAGTTGCATTTCCCAGTCATTGACTGACATGCCTTTCTCGAAAACTTGAACCATCGCTCGATTAGCTTTCTTATTATCATACATCAACCAACGGATAGAATCTCGCTCTAAATACAGTCGTTCAATCGAATTATTAGTGTCATGGACCATATCAACCTAGGTTTTTGAAAGGAAATGTTTTTTGAGATTTACTGAGAGGCCATGGACATTTTACAAGACTAAAGATTGTACACAAGGTAGGCATGGGGTCTGAAAATCTGTCATCCGGTGGCGTATTTATTTGATAATTCAATAAGTATCCTGTGTCTTTAATTTGAGCATAGGCTAACTTAATTGAGGGCAAGTACTTATACATCTTTTTTTCAATTCCCTTACCCTTAGGTTTTTGTAACAGTTTCAACTTTGAATTGCTTTGGAATAGTATAGAATCAGCCACCAATGAAGATAAAACTTCAAGATCTACCTCAGGTAAATTATCTGAATTGACATCCGGCAAGAAATAGAATTTCCCGTCTACAAACTTTGATGCCTTCTTCGAGCTATATTTCAGTTTGACGTTGTTACTTAGTTCCAAGTCCCATGCTTCATTATAATTAAAAGTCACTGGTAATTTCTTCACTTGTTTATCGGTGAAATCAAACGTGCTCTTTTGAGGTGCCGAAACATATTTTATCTTAAATTTAGAAATCAAATGTATGTAGTTTTATTTATCAATAAGATGATCATATTTACTGTTTGGAGAATCAAGAATCGTAATTTTTATAAATCCATCTTTTTCTAGCTGAGTCAATGTGATTGAATAAGGACTACCAGGTGCTTTAGGGATACTCCATTCAGACTGTATTCCCATTCCATCTAATCCATACCACGGAATTGCTGTTGCCTGGGTGGCGGTAAAATCCAAATCCTTAAGTATTTCAACCTTATAATACACATCGTATTTTCCGATATCCAAGTTCAGAGCTCTTGATTCAAAAGACTGTCCATCCCCAGCCTCCATTGTGGAGAAGAAAGACCCTGTCAAAACATCTTCTCCTTCAACATCCATTACAGAACCATATCTATCAAATATTTCTCCTGCTAAGATAGGTTTATTAAACTCATGACCAGTACCTCCATTCGCAGGTGGCCATTTCAACAAATGTTTAGAATAATCATACAAAGAAGTAAAATCTTGGTCAATGTACATCTTCCACATCACATTTTTCTGCTCAGTAGTCAAAGTTACACCCTTTTTCACGGCCAAATTACCCATGAACATCTCCTTCAACTGGTTAGTGGTAGTAACACGATTCCATCTTCTTGTTTCTGGGTTGAAACGCAATCCTTGATTGTATTTATTGATTAGCTCATCTGTACTTAATGATGTCTTAGGATTATCAAGTTTAGTTGTTACTAAAAATTCACTAACTGTCATAGAAGAATCATTCCAATCCTTCACAGCAGTCGTCGTCTCACTTGTATTTTCATGTGATGAACCACCATCTATCAGATGATTAACATCATTGGTATCATCTCCTATACCTCTATCTACAGTGCCTTCATTACCTTCAACTAAGTTTTCTTCATTTGTATCAGTCCCTTTGGCAGTCCCTAATCCTTCCAAAGCAACATTTGTAACTAAACTTTGAGCAATTCCCATTGCACCATTCACAGTCAGTGTTTCTAGCATTCTTAAGGATAAATCATCTGTCCCATTTGCTGCAACCCAGTTAGATTCATTCAGCACTTCACCTGCAATCGTTTGAGAGAAATTCCCTGGAACACTCGCATATGCTTCCGCAATTGTTTTTGCTAGTAAACGTGACCTGAAAGCTGGGTCATTAGTCAGTCTAGTTAGGTAAGCAGAGCCTTCAATGAGTTCATCACCCATATTTCTAGTCAAACCTGCTGTTGCAGCATCCAACACGCCCAAAGCAATGTCTGTTGCAATTGCCTCGTTTCCATATGCCCCTCCTTGCATTACTCGCCGCAAGCCTATATTTGCTGCAGATCCTACCGCAGATGATATTATTGCTACTGATAATCCTGAACCAGCTCCTGCTGTAGCAATTGCTATTACCACACCTATAACCACCGAGGCAATCGTAGTAATCGCACTGGTAATGGCATCAACTTCAGCTCGATATCTTGCGACTGAATTATCAAAGGTTTCACTTTCTATCCCTAACAGTGACTCATTGAACAATATATCTTGATCTCCACCATTTTCAGCCTCATCCAAATTGGAATTAAATCGCTGCATACGTTCCAGATGAAAACTCATCTCGTCCATCGAGACACCATTTTCACCAGCCATTTCTAATTCGTTCTGATATCTAGCTTGAGCTATTTCAAGCTCTTCTTCACGATTCGTCGCTACTCCATGATCAAGCATAAGACGGATATCTCTCGCATCTCTCCCTGACAACTCGGTAATTCCCATGATGTGGTCATTGAATAAGGCTTCACGAAGTGACATCCCATTTAACTTGGTAAACTCTATATCAATAGCAGCTATTTCAGCTACAGTTCTACCTTCTAGTGCCCCTCGAATATCATCTAAATCTGTACCCACTCCGTTTATCGCATGCGTAATTGTTTGTGCTGGACTTAATACTCCTTGATTTTCAAGTAAATCGTGAGCATTATCCTCAGCAGCTCCCACCATATATATATCAATTCCATGCTCCAATGTGATCCCCAAATTTGGAATCTCATCATATTCATTTTGGAAATTCTGCATATTAATTCGAGTGACTTCCTCTGCTAGAACTGCCATTCTATTGTTGAATTCTCTTTCAATCCGCTCCCTTTCAAAACGATCGGTCACTCCTTCCAATGCCTTTGTTAACTCTCCTTGATGATTTCGAGTTACTTCTTCTCTAGCTCTTATATTTTGATTCTCTAGAATATCATTAACCGCTTCATCAGAAGTGACAAAATCCGCAAATTCCATCACCATTCGACTCGCGTCAATTGCATCCAGATCATTATCAGCAAGTGCATTAAATAGCTCACCTTCACCTCGTTCTTCCAGTAATTCAGTCTCATTATCAAATGCATTCCTCAATGAACTTGCATTGTCTCCTTCTACTGAATAATTTGAATTATACTCTGTTTCAACCGCTGAATTCCTGTCCCTTATCTTCTGGTTCAATTCATCATAACTCAATGCACTTGCACCTGGTGCACTTTCTACATCCGTTCTGATATCAGAGTAAACAGCCTCTATCTGATCTTCATTTGTACCAAAGTCAATTCCCAAGAATGTGCCATGCATAGCTTGATCAAGAGCGTGCGCATCTGCCTCATTTGTATTGGATTGCATCAATGCATTCATCCGCGCTAAGTCATGGCTATCTTCGTCTAATTCCGAGGTTAATCTAGTTTTTAAGTCCTCTCCATATAGTTTTTTATATTCTGCTGAAATCGCGGCAATTTGTTCCGGAGTCTTATTCCTTAATATACTCATTATCGCATCCTCATCAGTCCCAAAATCCACGCCTAAGAACGAATTATCTACTGCTTCTCTTAGAGACGAGGCTATGTAGGCATTTTCGTTTCCATTCAATAAAGATTCATATCGCTCTTGATCAAGACCATCCATTTCTGAATCAAGATCCGCCCTGAGATCTCTACGACCATCTCCCTTTACTGTGGCACAATAAAAAGTGTATGTCTTTTCGAGTGCAATTACTTCAAGTGGATTCAATCCTTCTAATGTGGAAAATATCTTTTCTTCGTCAGTCCCTGGCCAGAATCCCCCAAACATTGCAGTATAAAGCACCGCGACTTTATCATACGCATTGAAGCTAGGATTTCTAAATGAAATAAAAACCTGCAATTCATCGATAGCAGCCTCATTTACTGGCAAACCCTTTAAAGCGTTTTCAATCCTCAGGTTAATTCCTGCCTGATTAGCCGTTATAAATCCCAGTCGAGCCTGATCTGCCTCCTCCGAACGCAACATCTGATGCACTTCAGACAATGGCGGCTGAACCAAGGATTGAGTCGTATTCTGTGATGTTGCCCCTGCCATCAGCTTGAACCCGTTATATATCTCTTGGAGACAGCTAGTTGTGACTAGCCCCTTTATAGTAGGCATAGCTTCTAGCCGACCTTCATACATGTTAGCAAACAAAGCGGCTTTAAATAACGCCAAATCTGTACTCGGTGCAAAGATCATATACTCTGCATAAGAATCGAAAACAGTCTCATTAGTGTTTGAGTCAGAGGGATCGCCACCACTATTCAACCTATATGGAGCTGCAGGAAGCAACGCTGATCCTTCACTACCTTCTATTTCATTACCATTGGCAACAGTACTTGTATTAATTACCGTCCTATCGTTTTCATGCATCTGTCGAAAATCTTTTGGACTTGTAAGGTAAATATTAATTTACTTAGAATCAAGTTCCCTAAACCCGAATCATGCATTAGGTTTTCGTCCTATCCTTGCGTTTTCTGCTTTGTACTTGATTTAATAATTCTTGAAAATAAGGTGAAACCTTAGAACAGAATTGGTATTAAACCCAAATTATCAATTGGAAAATTTATTACGTCTTGAACTTCCTGCGAAATATAACGCTTCGCTAATTTTCACTCACTCATCATAGCGATGCTATGCCTCATTCATAAAAACTTATATTTCATTGGTAGTTCAAGCCTCATTACAACCTTCCAATTAATAAATTGGGTTGAAATATTTCAGCCCAATCCTTGATTTGTATTTCCACTCTAGGATTAATACGTAAAAAATTATTCCCTCCCGTATCCCTCTCTAATCACTTGCTCCGCCTCCTTGCCTAATGGAGTAAAATCATAATCTGTATTTGGGCTACGACGCTCTGAAAGATCTCCACGTAACTGCCATATGTGCGCTCCTTGAAACCAATTCTGTGGCCACACTTTCTCGAAAAATGCCCGATAACTATTGGATTGTGTTTCATAAGAGGCCGGAACTGTATAGTCATTACCGTAATCGATCCATACCCACGGCTCAGTCGCCGCATCAACGGTACTTTTATAGCCTACCTCCGTGAAAACTACCTGCTTCCTGTATTTCTTATGAATCGCCTCTATAGAAGATAAATGCCTTGTCCATCCTTCTGAAATCTCTTGAACATTCGGTGAATCATGGTCAACTAACGGAAAATATGCTTGAATTCCTATATAATCCAGTTCCCCCCAAAATCCAATATTTTCATATTCCTCATACCAATTGGCCGCATAGGTAATCCTACCTTTATAAATTCCGCGAACCTCCTTTATTAACCTATCCCAATACTCAGGCTTCTCAAGGGTTAATCTCGTAAACTCAGCACCAATACAAAACATCTGTGCTCCTGAAAACTCTGCTATGCGTGCATACCGCAAGATAAATTCCATGTAACTCTCACTCCACTTCTTCCAGTTCTCGTCTGATGTAGGAAAAATATCAGACCGCCATTTACCATTTGTTGGTTCATGCATCCATACATGAGGCTTCAAGAAAACCTTAAAACCTGCCGCTTGAATACTATTTATTCTTTCAACATAAAGAGAATCCCTTTCCTGCGAATTTCCACGATTCCTTCTATTGTGCCTAACTTCCGGACTATCATAATCTTCTTGACTCGCGTAGGGCACTAATGTTACCCAGTCGATATTGTTCCGAGTTAAAAAATCAAAATTTGACGTGTCAATTCTACCGAATACATGCGCACCCCTTTGTTTTTGTTCAGAAGACATAGCTGTATTTCCCTTTGAATGGTCTGGAAAAGAGCAGTTATTTACTAGAAGTAACGATAGAAAGAGCAAAAAAAAGAGGACTATTCGCACAAGTAATTTTTGTATACAGTTACATAATATTATTCGATCCGCTGATAAAAAGTCCTTTTGGGGTTAACCCCAAAGAAAACTCCTAGCCATAACATTCTCGAAAACGAGTCTTCATCACTCCGACCAAGATACTTTCCTCTTTATAACTTTGCCCTCTACTTCCAACGTATAATTAAAAGCTCCATATCCCACATTTACATTTTCTAGAACAAAATAATTCCTTCCTTGAGTTACTCGAGATTTGTCAATTATCTCCTTGTGAATCAGCTTACCCTGTAAATCCGAGATACTGATTGATAGGTCAGCAGAAACTTCAGTATACATACTCATCCGCACTAATTTTGATTCTGGATTAGGGTAAAATTGTACGGATTCGTTTTTTGGGATCGTAGCAGAAATTTTACTTTCAACCTTCCTAATGGCAACCTTATAAATTGTAGCACTAGCCTCACTCTCTTTCCCAGTATTTAACCAGAATATGTTCGGCAACGAACTTCGGATCCCGCCATAAATGAAACCTACCTCTTGAAAATCGTCACCAATCCCTCTTGCGTCTAAGATTCCATTATCAGCAAGAGCGACCTCATCATTAAGAATAAAAACAGATCCAGCCCCCAGGAATCCAGGCATCTCTGTCGATAAAACAGATTCAGTCAATTCCCCTGTCGACGTCCGCGTCACATCCGTAATAGTGTTAACAAATGGCACATCATTGTCTTGCACAACCACATCATCCTCTACATAAAATTGAGCAATTCCTCCGAAAAACAACGTATGCATATCATCCTTAGCCTTATTATAAATTGGTAAATGCGCGCAGTGATAATGATTGAAATATTGCGTAAAATCTTCCTGAGCTTGATGATCAGTGCCCGATATACTTACCGGATAAAGCCATGGTAAATCTGCTGTATTCCTAAAAACTCCACTGAATGCCATCAACCGTCTTTCATCCCCCGTGATATACGGTACAAGATTGTAATCTCTCCTTCTGAGGTGCATTTCATCGTGAACTTCACCTAAAAATTTTACCTTAATTTCATCTTCTTCTACTATCTTAAATCTCCGGATCTCATGTGTGTACACCTGAATAAATCCAGGCCCTTGATCAGCTCCCATTGGGTTATATCTCCCCATAAATTTATGTCCCCCTACAAGATGATATACCTCACCGATCTTATTCAACGCTCCACCTGTGACGCGAAAATCCTCATGCTTTACTTGCTTGAAATTTGTTGAAGTAACGTTCTTATTTTTGACAGCCCGAATCGTTTCCGGCAGATCAATTATCGTCAAAAAAGGAAAAGTGATATGATCTTCATTTTGGGGACTATAGGCATATCCACCGGTGCAAATCAAGTCATTTCCAGATTGAAAAAACTGCATATTACTAGAAGAAAGATGCTCTTGAATATCCAGTGGCAAAGCGCTCAGAGATGCTCTCCACACCTTCCCTTCCTCTGGATTTACAACCAATAATTCTTCGTTTTTTAGCTCTTCTTGGAAAGCTGCAAAGGGTTGTCGCTGATGCAACCCATCTGCTCTACCACCCACAATTAGCCACTCCCCTTCATGCGTTCCTACGGAATAGGACTGCAATCCCACGAGTCCTTCAATCGAAAAGGGAGTAATTTCAACTTCATAAGATTGCGAAAGAGCACTTGAAAAACCAAACACTACTAGCGTAATTACAAGTGAGATATGCCCTAATATGCATTGAAAACGTTTCAGCATTTTTAGTTTTTTTGACAAGTTTTTTTGTTGAAATATTGGTGAAGAAATTTTGGTACAGGAATTGGTGCAGCGTGAAGTGTTAGTAGGGCATTGTTTTCTTTGGGCTTTAAGCCCAAAAACCATCACACAAAACCCTCCCTCAATAACTCATGAATATGAATCATGCCTATATATTTCGATTCCTGTATTACAATCAATTGATTTATACTCTTTACACGCATCCTATCATAGGCCGAAGCCGCCATCTCCTCCGCATCGATCACACTAGGATCTGGGTTCATCAATTCACTCGCTTGAGCATCTACAGCCCCTCCCTTTTCATACCATCTCCTTATGTCTCCGTCAGTAATTATTCCTTTCAAATCATCACCGTCAAGCACAACTGTTGCTCCCACCCGGCTTCTGCTCATCTCAACTAAAATATCACGCATCGGCGAATCTAGCCTCACACTAGGGCTATGATCCTGGGGCTTCATATCAGCTACTCGCAAGTACAATTTCTTGCCGAGAGAACCACCAGGATGATACTTGGCAAAGTCCTCTGCTTGAAATCCATTCACTTTCAGTAAGGTCATCGCAACCGCATCACCCATGGCGATCTGGACAGTCGATGAGCTTGTAGGAGCTAGATTATTGGGATCTGCTTCTTGACTCACTGGTGTATATAATATATTATGTGCATGTGCGGCAATATAAGAATCAAGTTTGGCAGTCATGGCAATCACCACTCTACCAGAGTTCTTTAGAATAGGAAGTAAAATCTTTAATTCGCTCGTCTCACCACTCTTGGAAATACAGATAATCAAATCGTCCTTTCCTATCATCCCCAAGTCTCCGTGAACTGCATCTGCACCATGCATAAACAAAGCCTGTGTACCTGTACTATTCAGAGTGGCGACAATCTTCTGCCCCACCAATGCGCTCTTGCCAACACCAGTAACAACTAATCTACCCTTGCAACTTTTAATCTGCTCAATGCTTTTTTCAAATCGATCATCAATCGACTCCCAAAGCGTTTGAAGTGCATCCCTTTCTATCTGTATAGTATCCTTAGCCGTTTGCAAATAATTCATTCCAATTCCATATTTCCGTAAATTTACAATAGACCTTTGTGACGAAAGCTGAAAACGTAATAAATTCTACACTTTTGTTTTTTGTCTGTAGCACAATACGCCAACTATGCCATTAGATTAATTATTCTAACCCGCATTAGGTTTTCGTCAGGAGAGCTTAAATTTTCCATAAACTTATCAGTTCGCAAAAATAAATTTGTGTCCTAGATACAATTCTGCGTCATAGACTTGTTAATAGTATATTAAACTGTTAGCCACACATTTAAGCTAATGGTTCGCAGTTGTCAGTATGATTAATTGATTACAAATAGATAATTAATATCTATTTATACCCTTACTATCATTTAAATAATAGTATATTTAGAAGTCGCATTTTGCGTTTTTTGCGCGCGATCTAGCACATTTTTATAATACTAAAATTTTCATGATCAGACTTTAAATCTTCACAGAAGATAATTGTATCTCTTTGGGTTTTACCCAAAGAAAAATAAATGAAGACAAAAAATGATAGCGGAAGCACTGGATTTAAAAGTAGAATTAGATAAATATTTTGGGTTTGGCGAATTTAAAGGCCAACAAGAAGAAATAATAGAAAACATAATGGGCGGAAAGGACACTTTCGTTCTTATGCCAACTGGAGGAGGAAAATCACTTTGTTACCAACTACCGGCGTTACTAATGCCAGGAACAGCAATCGTTATCTCTCCTTTGATAGCGTTGATGAAAAATCAAGTGGATAGTGTGCGTGCGCACTGCAAAGACAAGTCAGTCGCCCACTTCTTAAACTCTTCACTTAACAAGACTCAAGTAAGAGAAGTAATTGCCGACATAGAAGCTGGTAAAACTAAGTTACTTTTTGTAGCACCTGAAACACTTACAAAGCAGGAAAATATTGATTTTTTTGCAGCGAACACTATCTCTTTTGTAGCGGTGGACGAAGCACATTGTATCTCTGAATGGGGACATGATTTTCGTCCTGAATATCGCAGAATTAGAGAAATGATAGAAGCAATTAATGATGATATTCCTATCATTGCTCTTACTGCAACCGCCACTCCGAAAGTACAATCCGATATAGTTAAGAATCTTGCGCTAGAGGATCATACAACATACCTATCTTCATTCAATAGAGACAATCTAGTTTATGAAGTGAGACCAAAAGTTACTCCTGAAAAAACCATCCAAAACATGATCCAAGTGATCAAGTCAATGAATGGAGCATCAGGAATTATTTATGTACAGTCGCGAAAGTCAACAGAAAAGATTGCTGAGTTACTTCTAGTAAATGGAATCAATGCAGCACCTTATCATGCTGGGTTAGATGCTAAGACTCGAGCAAGGTCTCAAGATGGATTTCTAATGGAAGAAATAGATGTTATCGTAGCAACTATAGCCTTCGGAATGGGAATTGACAAGCCTGATGTGCGTTTCGTTTTTCATTATGATATCCCCAAGAGTATTGAAAACTACTATCAAGAAACTGGACGAGCGGGAAGAGATGGAATCCAATCAAGATGTATCGCTTACTATGCTTATAAAGATATAAATAGGTTAGAAAAATTTCTTCGTGACAAGACTGTCGCAGAAAGAGAAATGGGTTCTCAGCTACTTGAAGAAATTATTGCCTACGTAGAAACAGGTTCTTGTAGACGAGTATTTCTTCTGAATTACTTCGGAGAAAAATTCTCTACAGCACAATGTGGCAACCTATGTGACAATTGTCGAAATCCAAAACCAATTATCGAGGTCCAGGATGATATTAAAATCGCATTGGACGTCATCGTTGCTTTAAACGAAAATTATCCTGTCAAGACATTAGTTGACTTCACAACAGGTAAATCGACTAAAGAAATGAAGGACTTTAGATTTGATCGTCGTCCATTGTTTGGTGCAGGTAAAAAGAAAGATGAACTTCACTGGAATTCAGTATATCGTCAAATGCTCCTCAAAGGATTAGCATATAAAGATATTGAAAGTTATGGCTTGATTAAAATTGGTCCTGAAGGAAAGAAATTCCTTGAAAAACCATTCCCTGTAAGTATCACTATAAATCACGACTATGTCGAACTTGATTCAACAGCGATTACAAACTCAGGAAGTGGAACAGCTTTGGACGAACCTTTACTTCAACTTCTAAAAGACCTTAGACTAAAAGAAGCAAAGCGACTAGAAGTAAAGCCTTGGATAATTTTCGGAGATCCTTCACTTATCGACATGGCTACCTTCTATCCTATGAATCGCGATGACATGGTGAAGATAAGCGGTGTGTCTGCAGGAAAACTGGACAAGTACGGAAAGAAATTCATGGAGATTATTAAATCCTATGTGGAAGAAAATGAAATAGACCGTCCTAGTGACTACGTTGTAAGACAGGTTGCAAATAAATCGAAAAATAAGATTTCCATAATACAGGGAGTTGACAAAAAACTAGGACTTGAAGATATTGCCGATACAATCGGCATCAGCTTCGAAGATTTACTTGATGAAATGAATATGATTGTTTCTTCAGGTACTAAACTAGATCTAGGATACTACATCGAGGAAAATGTAGATGAATACGCTGCTGAAGATATCTTTGAATACTTCGAAGAAGCTGAAAGTGATTCCATCGAAGAAGCATTCATAGAACTAAAAGAAGATGACATAACAATAGATGAAATAAAAATCATCCGACTTAAATTTTTGTCGGAGGTTGTAAATTAACCTTAGTTTGATTACTGCGGGATCTTTTCGATCCCAATATGTAACTTGAGATGGAGAGTTCAGCAAAAATTCTATACAACTAACGTAGGAGTTTTGCGGGGCTCTCTTTTTTTTTGCCTAGTGCACATAGAATTATGCCAATTCGCATCTCAATTTCCGAAGTCGTAACAAATTCCAAATTATTGCCATAGGTCCGCACAACTTGGCAGGGGTGTAAATCATTGATCCCACATCACTTCATCCTATCGCCCCATCATCCCCATGTAACCCGAATTATACATTAAGAAAGTTATTACGAACTCAAACTGCCTCGATAATGGGAGCGTCCAGCTCGTTTGATGCTCACCGTGATGGTGACATGCCTGCGCTTCAAAAGAATTGTTGAGCTTCCATTCTCCTTGCATTCTAAACTCTCCTGACGAAAACCTAATGCATAGCTCGGGTTTAAAAAAATCCAATTACCTTTACTCCATGAATAATATCCTCATTCTAAACGGCCCCAATCTCAATTTGCTTGGCACGCGCCAACCTGAAATATATGGCGCTCAAAACTTTCATGAATATTTCGCTAAACTAAAAACACAATTCCCCGACCATAACTTAGCGTATGAACAAACCAATCACGAAGGAACAATCATTGATCTAATTCATGAATATGGACTAAACACGTGGGGAATTATTCTTAATGCTGGCGGATACACTCACACTTCAATCTCTATACGAGATGCAATTACTGCCGTCGCAGCACCTTGTGTCGAAGTACATATTTCTGATATCAGAAATCGAGAAGATTTCAGAAAACACAGCTATTTAACAGATGTTTGTGAATTTCACGTGATTGGAAAAGGACTTGCTGGCTACAAAGAAGCTGTAGAATACCTAGCGGCAAAGTAGTACCATTTTATGCTGCTGTTAGTTGCTCCACAAAAGCTGCGCATACATTCCATATCACATCTCTGCCAGCTGGATCGATGACAAGATCTTCGTCCTCAACCTGACCAGCCTCCACTAGTAAATCTTCGATAAATGCTAAAGCTTCTTCTTCATCAATTCTTTCAAAGAAAGGAGTAACTCGCTCACTAAACGGAGACTTTATTTTTTCTTCATACATCTTCCACATGGCCTCTTCCACATCGAAATACGAATGAAGTTCAATAGCTTCGACCGAACCTTTATCTTTCAGTATGCATTCCTGAATAGCATACAGAATAAACAAAAGAAGATCTTTTTCAGGATCACTAATCAAGCTATACACCTCACGTTCTAGATAAGCCAAAAAATCTTCCTGAACTGTATTAAAATTAGTTCGAATGCTTTCGCTGTATTCTTCATTACCTGCAATCTCTTCCATTACAGCGTCTATTGTTTTTTCTTGTATGATCATTCGTTAACTTCTTTTATAAGGAAAAAACCCTCTTCCCCTTGCTTTTGGTATAAAGGCATCAACAGTAAACAGTCCTTCCCAACTGCAACTGGCCCATTCTTATCATCAGCAATTACCTCTCCAGCTTTCAGACGTTGAAAGTTACTAAAATTAGGTCGCATGGCGAATTCATCACTTTCCACAATATCGTGTCTTTCGATTAATTCAGCAACCTTAGGTAAATCACGTGAAAATTCAATGAGCAACTGGTCGTGCTTATTCTCTACATCCTCTTTTCTCACGGAGCCTATGATCCGCATACAATTCGTAATTGCAGCAATCGCTCTATTTATAGATAATGGCTCCTCGTGCTGACCACTTTCAAATGTAACCGCAACTGTCTCGATTCCAGTATTTTCTTTAGTAAAATAATGAAGTGTAGTGCCTTGGATCCCTTTGAGAAAACCCTTAATCACTGGTGCATGCAACCCTTTGGCAATCTCGATACTCTCTTGATCACGAGTGGTAATACAGAAAATTCCACCAATCGAACTCGTTGTATGTAGATCAAGAATGTACAACTTCTCAGGTTTGTATTCTTCAATCTCCTCTTTGATCACAGCGATCAACTCTACAAGCTCTCTATCCTCATTTATCAGCGAAGCTGACTCCATTGAAAGCAATCTCTTGAGTTGAGCTTCCTTAAATTGTCGATTCAGATCTTTTTCAATATATCTTTTACTTTGGGCGAAAGCCTGAAGATTACCAATCAACCCCACCAACTTCCCTTTGTAACAAAATTCCGAATTGGTAATAGGCTCAACCTTCAGCATTTCGAACATCCGCTCCAATGCCCTAACCCCAGCTGGCTCGTTACCATGCATAGCACCGATACATATGAGCAATGGACCGCGCTCCTCCCCTTCGTAACTTCCTATTTTTCTCTTCAAAATCATAAGCCGCAAAATTAAAAGAATTTATATATTACCTACCTTTACAGCGTGAAAATACTCGTCATAAGATTCAGTTCAATAGGAGATATCGTCATGACGACGCCGGCCGTCCGGTGCCTCAAAAATCAACAAAACGCTGAGGTTCACTTCCTTACCAAAAAAGCATTCGTATCCATTGTTTCCGCAAATCCATACATTGACAAAGTAATTTCTTTTGACAAAAAGGATAAGACTGTTATATCAAGGCTGAAAGCTGAAAAATACGACTATGTAGTTGATCTTCACAATAATCTTCGTTCAGCGAAAATAAGATTTCAACTTCGTCGGCCAAGCTCGAAATTGAACAAATTGACCATTCATAAGGAAGTATTGATTCACACCGGAATCAGCAATTTACCGAATTTGCATGTAGCACACAGAACCATTGAAGCCTTGGGAGAATTCGATGTACTTGATGATGGAAAAGGGATGGAATTCTTTATCGAAGAGGACACGAAAAATCTTGCCGAAAAGGTTAATTCACCATTTATTACTTTGGCGTTAGCTACGACGCATTTTACCAAGAATATCCCAGTGGAAACCTTGGAATTTATAGTGCAAAACAGTCCTCATCACGTGTTTCTTTTGGGTGGACCCAAAGAAAAAGCACTGGGAAATATAATTGCTGAAAAATATCCAGAGCGTTGCTCGAACATGGCAGGAAAAGCCAGTATCCAAGAAAGCGCGCTACTGATCCAGAATTCAACCTATTTCGTGGGAGGAGATACAGGAATGCTGCACATAGCATGTGCATTGAAAAAGCCGACAATCAGTATATGGGGAGCGACAATTCCGGAATTTGGGGTTTACCCGTATTATGGAAATGAAAATGTTCCTCATCACATTCACGAAGTATCTCTAAGATGCAGACCCTGCTCTAAACACGGCAGTGCCAAGTGCCCGAAAAAACACTTCAATTGCATGCATCTTCAAGACAAACCACTTATTGCTCAACATCTTCAAGACCTAGCATAAAAATGGAGGATCATCATAAAGCAGGAAAAGAGGTTTTACTCGAATTAGTCAACTTCGAAATGCCGTTTGGAAAGTACAAAGGTCGGGTAATTGCAGCCTTACCAGAATACTACCTCACCTGGTTTAGTAGACAAGGTTGGCCACCAGGACGACTAGGCTTTCTCATGCAAAACGCCTACGAAATCAAGCTCCAAGGCATGGAACCAATTCTCCACAAGTTGATTAAGTTGCATGGAAAAAGGAGGTATTAGTCAAGGAGCTATGGAAAGTGAATACATAGCCAAAATATTTTTAGACTAATCTAAAAATATTTTTACCTTTGTCTAAAAATTATATTCGTGAACCTCAGCAGCACCGAACAAGATTACCTAAAGGCTATTTTCGCTATCACAACGATTGAAAGTAGATCAGCGAACACTAACGCCATTGCGGAGCACTTGAAAACCAAAGCGTCTTCAGTGACAGATATGATAAAAAAGTTGGCTGTAAAAAAACTAGTGAAGTATGAAAAATACAAGCCAGTGCATCTCTCTGCAGCAGGAATAAAAACCGCTACTTCTCTTATTCGGAGTCATCGACTTTGGGAAACATTTTTAGTGGATAGACTAAAATATGATTGGTCACAAGTCCATACAATCGCAGAACAGCTGGAACATGTAAAAGACAGTGAATTGATTGATAAGCTGGATGATTACTTGGGAAATCCATCATTTGATCCACATGGAGATCCCATCCCAACACGAAATGGTGCTTTTCCAGTGCGGGAAGAAATTACCTTGATTAACATGAAAGAGGGACAATGCGGAACCATAGCATCTGTGCTCCAAGACGATGAAAGTTTCCTCGAGGCACTGAATGACCTAGATATCTGTATAGGTAATGACGTTGAATTTCTCAAGCAAATCTCCTTTGACCAATCTATAAAAGTGATTATTAACAACGAGACGATCATTCTCAGTGAAACAATGGCGTCTAATATTTCCGTCCAAAAAATTTAAAATGAAACATCTACTAATAGTACTTTTTTGCATCACATGCGCTTTTGGCGGAAGCCTGCATGCACAAGACAAGATTAAAATTATTTCGTCTGCATCCATGTTTACTGACATGGCTGAAAACCTGATGACCGATGACTTTGAAATTTCTACAATTGTCCCTATCGGCGGAGATCCACATAAATATAACGCAAGACCAAGTGACGCACGTCGTGTATCCCAAGCTGATCTCGTTCTTATAAACGGGTTAACGTTTGAAGGATGGATTACCGAACTGATTAATAATTCGGGTACGAAGGCCGATGTGGTCACGATCACTGAAGGGATTACGCCGATTTCGTCGACACAATATGCAAACTCTAGTGATCCTCATGCGTGGATGGATGCTAGTAATGCCTTGACTTACGTCAAAAATATAAAAAATGCTCTCGTGCAAAAAGCCCCTGCATCGGCCGAGGCAATAGAGGCCAATTATGAAGCATATAAGGAAAAATTAATAGCCTTGGACGAAGAGATAATGGCGAAAATCAAATCGATTCCTGCCGAGAAGAGAATTTTAATTACCTCGCATGATGCCTTCCAATATTATGGAACTAGATATGGTATTCGACTAGAAGCCATCATGGGAATTTCCACTGAAGCTGAAGCTCAAACTAGTGACATCACTAGAGTTAGTAAGGTCATAAAAGAAGGAAATGTGCCGTCAGTATTCGTAGAATCAACAATTAACCCAAAGATGTTACAGCAGATTGCCAAAGACAATGAAGTGGGAATAGGTGGAGAACTGTTCGCAGATTCACTGGATGATCCATCAAAACCAGCGGGAACTTACATAGGAATGTTGAGGCATAATACCAATACAATTGTTGATGGTTTGATCAATGGACCCAAAGAAAAGGCACAAGAAAATTCAGCGGATGACAGTTTGATTTCCTTAGTAAATATGCCTATGCCGCTACGAATAGCAGTGGGCCTTGGCATGTTAGGAATTGTACTGACTGTGTTACTCAAAAGAAGAAAAATATGACACCATATCATTCGTCACATCCCATTGAAATCAAAGGACTCAGTGTTTCCTACGATCGAAAACGTGTACTTACAAACATAAATTTGAAGGTACCTGCAGGATCTATTGTAGGAGTAATAGGACCAAATGGAGCTGGAAAATCCACTCTATTTAAGGCAGTTCTTGGTTTGATTGACATCAACGTGGGAGATGTGAGAGTACATGGTCAAAAAATCGAAGATGTACGAACCAGAGTAGCATATGTTCCTCAGAAGGATGATGTGGACTGGACCTTCCCTGCGACGGTCGAAGATATTGTGCTGATGGGACGATACCCACACAAAGGAATTTTTCAATCCTTGAATAGGCAAGATCGTGATATTTCGGACAATGCTATGCGTGACCTTTCTATCCTTGATCTCAAAGATAGACAAATAGGAGAATTGAGTGGAGGACAACAACAACGCGTGTTTATTGCTAGGGCACTTGCTCAAGAAGCCGATCTATTTTTCCTTGATGAACCATTCGTAGGAGTAGACATGCTAACCGAGGATAAGATCATCGAATTACTCTGGCGATTAAGAGAAGAGAAAAAAACGACTCTAGTAGTGCACCACGATTTATCGACTGTGGAAGAATACTTCGATCATGTCATATTATTGAATCAGAGATTAGTGACTTTTGGCAAGACAGAAGACGTTTTTACACCTGAAAATGTGAATAGGACCTACGGGGCGCAGCTGAATATCTTACATAAAACATCGATGGAGAAGTAAGGAGAGAAAGTGTAACTGAGCCAAGCTACACAACAAACATCCATTTCACTATACCACCCAAAGATTACTCAGATATCGAATTGGGGAAAAGTCGAAGTAATAGCAGACGGTCAAACCCACCTATCCTACTGCCATCTGCATCAATATCGCACAAGCCCATGCTCCATACGTACCTAGAGCATATCCCAATACCGCCATCAATACACCTACTGGTGCCAAAGCTATATCAAATGCCGATGCCACAACAGGAGCTGAAGCCGCACCTCCTATATTAGCTTGCGAACCTACAGCAACAAAGAAAAACGGCGCTTTGATCAGATAAGCAACACCGAGTAATATGATAATATGAATCAACATCCAGATGATTCCAATTCCAAACAATGGTAAATTTTCCCAAGAAAAGATCTCACCTAGATTCATCTTCATCCCTATCGTAGCGACAAGGATATAGATAAAAACCGAACCCCATCTACTAGCTCCTACTCCTTCCAGCTTCTTCACTTTTGTAAAAGAAAGGATAACTCCAATCGTAGTCGCAAAAACCACCAACCAAAAGAAGCCACTCATCAATGTACTCAAGCCAAATTTTAATAATGTTACCTCAAACTTTCTAAAGAACGGGCCGATCATATCAGCGAAAAAATGTGAAATACCTACCCCACCAAACGCAACCGCCAAAAGCAGATACATATCATATGTAGTAGGCATTTTAGCGATACTCGCACTATAATTTTTTACCGATTCCTTCAATCTTGTAATCGCTGAATTATCAGCCTTCAACACCTTGTCGATCTCGTCACTTACCCTCGCTCCTGATAATAAGAATGCCATCCATATATTCGCCACGATCACATCAATCACGATCATTGTCCCGAATAAATCATCCCCTACCTCGAATACTTCCTTCATCGCCGCTTGATTCGCGCCCCCTCCTATCCAACTTCCTGCTACAGTAGACAATCCACGCCATAGATCATCAGGACTGATTCCTAATGCATCCGGAAATAAACCAGTAAATATTAGCAGGGCGAGCGGCCCACCTATAATAATACCAAACGTAGCTGAAAGAAACATGATAATGGCTTTTGACCCCAGTCTATAAACGCCCTTTAAATCGATACTCAGACACAAGAGAATAAGACTTGCAGGCAACAAGTACCTCGAAGCAACAAAATACAAGTTGCTATCTTCGGATACTATTCCCAGTGGCCAATTCAATAAGGCTGGAATCATATAACAAAGCAACAATGCTGGAACAACTTTATAAAATCCTGCCCAGGCTTTGTGCTTACTTGTATAAAACACACCACCTAAAATTAAAGCCAGCATGCCGAACAATACTGCATCATTATTTAATACTATGTCTCTCAAATATGAGAGTACGTTTTCAATTACGTCCATCTTAATCTATATTATTCGTTCCTTTATATTCCACATTCCCCGTCAAGACAAAAATGCCTTCGCCAGTGTTTGCAGTGCAATTTACGTTTTCCAGAATGGGATTTCCTCCATCAACAAATATCCCTCCACCCTGTCCAGTGCATGAATTTCCCGTAATGATAAGGTTTTTTAGGGTAGGGCTTCCGCCCAAAATTTTTACTCCCCCGCCGTTATTATTTCCATCGACAACCCCATTCGCATTTCCATCCATGATGGTAAAGCCATCTACAACGCACGTCTCGTCAATTGTGTCAGAAAAAACCACAACAGAGTATACATTGTCAGAAGCATCACCTTTGACATTGATATCTCCACTTAATATTACCGGATTAGCCGCCATATTTCGTTGGGATTTATCATTCATTCCAGTTAAAAACCCTCCATAATACTGGACATCATTCTTAAAACTGAGACTAGTAACCCGATCTCCATCTCCTAAATAATAAGTACCTGTTGCCACCCACACTTCCGTGCATTCTCCCCCAGGTACTGAAGCTACAGCTTCGGCCAAATTCGTAAAAGCATTTTCCCAACTCTCTCCCGTGGAAGTTCCCGAAGCTTCGCGGTCTACAAAATATATTTCGGGACATGCCTGCTCATAGCAAAAGGCTGTTGATTCTTCACTGTCAAATTCTCCACCTGTAGCAATCACATTATTTTCGCTATCATAAAGCGTGTAACTTCCATTTCCATAGCCACAGCATATTCCATCTCCGTAAGAATCATAAATGGTGAATGTATAGCAACCTGCCTCCAGGCAGTAAGAAAATACGTTCAATCCACTCGCAATAGTCCCTTGAAAAAATACTATATTTCCTTGATCGTCTTTGATGTCGAAACTTGATTCTCCCGGGTAATTATCTGCTAAAAATTCCACGGTAAAAAGCTGTCCATCAATGACTGTCCACGTTTCATCCTTTGTATCATTAGCAGGATTCTCATCTTGTCCACCATTCGGCAATGATACTGTAGCAGATAGCGTATGATTTCCTGCTGCAAATGCAAGGTCGAAAAGTACAATTTCTGCCGACCCACCAGTGGGAAGGCTCAATCCCGTTATAGAAGAATCTTGCATAATTCCATCTAGTGTATATTCTAATTCAACACTGGTAACTGTCGTTGAACCATTGTTTGAAATTACGACACTTACTTCCAAGTCAGAACTACAACCGCTTTGTTCTATTCCATTTATAGAAGACAGACTTACATCTAAAGCAGACGGCGTGATATAAGTGCCATCGATAAAACTCACGTCTGAATCATTGGGATCGAGGTGATCGCTGAGTCTACTAGCCGATGTTCCGCCTCCCGTCCATGAAGTGAATGTTTTTCCATATGAATCATACGTTATATTGCTACAAGAAGCCCCTCCTCCATGTAGTTGCCCTACGATTCTCTTTTCTGTATTGAATAGACCAGATCCTGAAGATCCTCCCTCAGTAGTGCCTTCTTCCCAATTATCAACAATCCAGTGATTTCCTGTAGGAATGTTACTTGAACCACTTCCCCAGTTCCCTGAGTATAAGTCATTCGTATTATGGCTTATTTTCATCACATCGCCAGCTGGGTGATGGATCCCCGTAGATCCAGGAGAAGCATCATTGGTCCGATCCCATCCAGCATAATACACTGAATAATCTGGTGGCGGACTCGCTGACAATTGTGCAAGTGTAAAATCCGAAGGTGAGTAGTTAGAAACTAACGTTGCACCGGTAATGCTGTGAGACAAGTCACCATCAGCCCCGCCACAAGTTGGACTCTGATAATCGAAAACATAAACCCAATTGCTATTCATACCCGTTCCACAGTGGTCGGCCGATAAAAAATAGGGTATCCCATCCTCAACAGTATTATTAACCATAGAACCCGTACAATTTCTCGAACCATTTACAATGATTAATGCAACGGAATTAATTTGATCTTCCCACCCTGCCGATTCTGGACAAGCAACGTCAATATTACAAGAACCTGAATCGCCATATCCTTTGATAGGGTTTTCTAGTTTAAACAAGTTCTTATATGCATGAACTACATGAGATATAGAGACAATAGACTGCCCTATTTCACTCTTAGGTTCGTAGAGCTCCAATGTCACTTTATCACCCTTAACTGGCGCAGTAGCGAACAAGCCATCGCTTTTGTTATTGGTTGCTGTAAATGCTCCGATCAGGTAGGATTTATCTTCATTATAAAGGAATAATTCACTTTTGGGCGAAAGCCTGAACTTGTCGAATAAGAAATTAATAGAATAAGCATCTTTACTAAAAACACGTATCCTCCACACTCTATCTCCATTTGGTAACATAGTAAATTCTCCATGAGTTTTCGGCGAAAGTTGGACTTCCATCTTCTTTCCAAAACGCGGTGGTTTATCACCTTTAATTTGCTCGGCCTCGTCTTCAGCTTTCAGTTTATCGACATCCACAGGAGGCATTTTCACAGCTTCTGAGATCTGTGGTAATGAATAGGTGGAACTGGGCTCGACAGATTCAGTTGCGATTTGCGCCTGAATAGAAGAAAAAAGACCAAGAAATAGAAGAATTGCTGAATATCTTAGAAACATAATTGTGCATTTACGTGCAAAATAAAATTAATATTCTTCAAAGATGCAGATTTTTACTTTCTTTATAGTAAATAAGCGGAGTTGCCGATACCCCATGACTTACATGATGCTATTTAGTAGAAAAAAATGAGTTATAGGGTTCGACTTACGCGCTAATGAGAAACGAATACCCTTAAACATTTACGATGGATAGCTACAACTTACAAAGACAGATCTTTGAGATGATTGAATCAAAATCTCAAAGTGGCAAAGATCTTAAAGACGACCTAGCACAGTTACTAAATATCAGTAAAGGAGCAATCTACAAGCGTATCAATTGCACAACAGCTATTTCGATTTCTGATTTAGCCATATTGATGAAGACCTATGACATAAGTTTTGATGATTTGGTCAATCCAAATAGACAGCAAGTCGTTTTCCAATTTCCGCAGTTAGAAAAGAAAATTGTTTCCTTTTTTGAATACACGGGTACATTTAAAACCGCAGTTGACAACTTTGCTAAACTTCCCAATGCGCAGATCTACTACGCGACTAACGAGTTACCCTTTTTCTACTACTTCCTCGATAAAAACCTGACATACTTCAAGTTCTACATCTATGCAAAGACAGTGTGGGATCTTGATTCTTACAGAGATCGAAATTTGAGTTTGAAAGAATTTTCAGAAGAGTATGGCGTAATGAGTGTTTTGAATGAGTCCTTAAAGACTTATTATGATGTATTGCCAAACATTGAATTCTGGAATGAAAACGTGCTAAATAATACCTTGAATCAAATAACGTATTTCCTTCAAGCTGGGCACTTCGAATTACCAGAAGAAGCATTTCTTTTGTGCGACAAGCTTGCTGGAATCATGGATCATGTGGAGAAAATGGCAGTACACGGGAAGAAATTCATGTTGCATCAAGAGCCTACTGAAAACTCACCGGAATTCTCGATGTACTATAATGAAATTTCACATACAAATAACATGTTACTAATTGAAAATGACCTACAGAGTGCCATTTTTACAGCGTATGACAATCCTAACTATATCATATCTACTGATCCAAAACTTGTAAAATACACCTTGAATTGGTTCAAAAGCATCCAGAAAAGCTCCATGCCCATATCAAAAGACGGAGAACGGACACGAAAGACGATGTTCAGGAAAATACATAGACGAATTGACGCTACTAGAACAGAAATAGAGTCTATCTTGGCTCAGTAAATCGAAATCACAAAATCACAAATCATAAATTATAATGAATCAATACTGGGGAATAGATCTTGGAGGAACTAAGATAGAATGTGCCGTAATTACCTACGAAAAAAACGAAACGCGCAGCAATGAATTTGTCGTTTTACATAGAGAACGCGTTCCGACTGAGAGTAGCAAAGGTTATGAACACGTAATTAATCAAGTAAAAAAACTTGTAGCTCAGGTAGAGCAAAAAATGGGATATCGCCCAGAAAAATTAGGCATAGGAACTCCCGGTGCAATAGAGCCACTTACTCAATTGATGAAGAATAGCAATTCAGTGTGTTTAAATGGGATGCCATTTGAAAAGGACTTGGAGAAAGAGTTAGGCATTAAGATCAAGATGGTAAATGATGCTAATTGTTTTGCAATGGCTGAAGCCCAGCTAGGTGTTGTGCAAGAACTGGGTGTTGATGTAGAAACAGTATTTGGAGTGATAATGGGTACTGGTGTTGGAGGTGGGATAGTTGTAAATGGACATGCCTTGCATGGTCGACATGGAATTGCAGGAGAATGGGGGCACAATTTCCTTCATGAAGACGGTGGAATGTGTTATTGCGGTAGGGTGGGATGCACAGAGACACTGATTTCAGGACCAGCATTGGAAAGATATTATGAGAGTTTGGCAGGAGTAAAAATATCACTAAAAGAGATAGTTGAGAGGCATAGAAACAAAGAAGACGAACATGCTTCTGCAGTTATGGACCGCTTGGTTTGTATGTTTGGTAAAGGTATTGCCAGGATAATCAATGTTTTGGATCCTCAAGTAATTGTGATAGGTGGCGGTGTGGGAAATATTGATGAAATCTATTCAGAAGGAGTTACGAAAGCCAAAAAACACGTATTCAATCCAATTGTAGACACTGCCTTTTTGAAACCCAAATTAGGTGATAGTGCAGGGGTTTTTGGTGCTGCTTTATTATGGGCGTAGGTTTTTTAACCCGAATTATACATTAGGTTTTCGT
>CALBVQ010000138.1 GCA_937969485.1 uncultured Saprospiraceae bacterium
TTCGAGACATTAAGTTGATCGAAGATACTGCTGTTAATTCACTACCTTCCTTGGTCAAGGAGCTTTGCGGTGTGAGGAAAAAAGACTAACTGTTGAATTGAACTTCGTGATGGTTTAGCACTTGAGGTGTAATGCTGTAAATGCAAACCAGTTGAGCCCACAGTTTGTAAGGGTTTTGAGCATAGTGGACATTTGAATTCGCAATATGTCAGCACTATTATATTATAGGCTAAGTTAGTTGAATCTTAGCAGAATTATCTTACCACCTTTAGCTCCAGTACGAATTCTTCTTTACGAGTTCTGTCTAATTTATGCTAGTTAATTAATTTTCATGGCTAGCTTGCCCATCGGCTTCCCAAATTCTTGTAATCGGAAAATTGTGATGTAGCGCTTGCTAGAAGAACCTTGACTCCTAAACTACAGACTAGAGTCCTTTACGCATCGGCGAGTCTCCTGTTTGAAACTTCACCGCAACTCACTCTAAGTAATGAGACCGAGCTGCTATAAAGTAGATCGTTGTTACGCTGTACAATTAGCTTCATCCTAAATTTATAAATGATAATACGCGCTAATTCGACAGTAAATTGTCTCCGACATTAACTATTACTCTTCAGGTAGGGAGATTGAATACCAAACCTGAGAATTATGTTATCGTATACGATTCTACTCAAATATCAACCTTCGGGCGTAAGCCATAAAAAATGGCAGACATCAAGAACTGATGCCTACCATATGGATTTGAGCTAAAGATTTCTCTTAAATTTATTGTTATCCACTACACATGATACATCCTTCCTCCATTGTACATGACTCCCCTTCTGTCACTTCAATAGCAGACATTTTTTGAGGAACAGCCTTACCTGCAGTTGCAGGAGCTGGCGGATTAGGTATACTTTCAACTGTAGCGCTATTTTCATCGGTAAACTTAGTCTGGTGCTCAGATTTTAACGTGAATTTGATAGGATCTACAGCAGCTTTTGATCTTAGGTAATACATACCAGTCTTTAAGCCTTGTTTCCAAGCATAAAAGTGCATTGATGATAATTTACTAAAGTCAGGATTTTCTACAAAAAGATTCAAAGACTGTGACTGGCAAATGAATGCGCCTCTGTCAGCTGCCTGATCAATAATGGTCTTCATACTCAATTCCCAAACAGTTTTGTAAAGTGTTTTTAAGTCGTCTGGAATTGGTAGTCCCTGCACACTTCCGTTAGCTGCCATAAGAGCTTGCCTCATATCGTCATTCCACAATCCAAGATGAATCAAATCTTTCAATAGATGCTTATTTACGACAATGTACTCGCCTGAAAGTGTTCTACGAGAGTATATATTACTTGTGTAAGGTTCAAAACACTCGTTATTTCCTAAAATCTGTGAAGTCGAGGCAGTTGGCATAGGTGCTAGTAATAATGAATTTCTAATACCTGTCGCAACAACTTTTTCTTTCAAAGTAGCCCAATCCCATCTATCACTAGGTTCTACACCCCACATATCAAACTGAAGAATCCCTTCACTCGCTGGTGATCCTTTAAATGTTTGATAAGGTCCTTCTTTTACGGCTAATTCCGCTGATTCTGATACAGCAGCAAAATAAATTGTTTCAAAAATATCTTTGTTAAGCTGCTTTGCTTCGTCTGAATCAAACGGCATACGCAGTAACATAAATGCATCAGCTAATCCTTGAACCCCAATTCCTATAGGACGGTGTCTCATGTTTGAGTTTTTCGCCTCAATAACAGGGTAATAGTTGATGTCAATTACTTTATTCAGATTCTTTGTTACAATTCGACTAACCTCATATAATTTTTGGAAATCAAAAACTCCGTCGATTACAAATTTAGGTAGCGATAAACTAGCTAAATTACATACTGCGACTTCGTCTGGAGAAGTATATTCCATAATCTCAGTACAAAGATTACTTGATCTTATTGTTCCTAGATTTTTCTGATTAGACTTCTTATTTGCTGCATCTTTATATAAAATATAAGGAGTTCCTGTTTCAATCTGAGCCTCAAGAATTGCAAACCATAATTCCTGTGCATTTACAGTTTTCATAGCTTTACCTTCCTTCTCGTATTGTTGATATTTTGCCTCGAATTCATCACCATATAAATCAAATAGTCCAGTCGCTTCATTGGGGTCAAACAAAGACCAGTCACCACCCTCCTGTACTCTTTTCATAAAAAGATCCGGGATCCACAGAGCAAAAAATAAATCTCTTGCACGCATTTCTTCTTTACCATGATTTTTTCTCAAATCAAGAAATTCAAAAACATCGGCATGCCATGGCTCAAGATAGATGGCAAAAGCACCCTTTCTTTTTCCACCACCTTGATCTACATATCTAGCTGTATCATTAAATACTCTAAGCATAGGTACTATGCCATTCGATGTACCTCCTGTCCCCTTAATGTAAGAACCAGTTGCACGTATGTTGTGGATGCTTAACCCAATTCCACCAGCGGACTGAGAAATCTTAGCACATCTACTTAATGTTTCGAAAATACCACTGATACTGTCATCAGTCATTGTAAGTAAGAAACAAGAACTTAATTGAGGCTTAGGTGTAGCTGCATTAAAAAGAGTAGGAGTTGCGTGAATAAACCACTTCTCGCTCATCATATTGTAAGTCTCTATAGCAGAATCAATATCTTCTCCGTGTATTCCAACCGAAGCACGCATCAAAAGATGTTGAGGCCTTTCAACAACCTCGCCATTCATTCGTAGTAAATAAGATTTTTCTAAGGTTTTGAAACCAAAAAAGTCGAAAGTGAAGTCCCGATCATATATTATCGCACTATCTATTCGGTCTTTGTTAGCTCGAATTACCTTAATTGCATCTTCACTAATAAGACCTGCTGCCTCACCAGTTTTAGGGTCTATGTAATTAAACAAGGCTTCCATTGTTTCAGTGAACGACTTGTTTGTATTTTTATGTAGATTAGAGACTGCTATTCTAGCAGCTAGCAATGCATATTCGGGGTGATTAGTTGCCATAGTCGCAGCTGTTTCGGCTGCTAAGTTGTCTAACTCTGATGTTGTTACACCATCGTAAAGACCTTGGATAACCTTTTTTGCAATTTCAATAGGATCAATGTATAATTGATCAAGTCCATAGCACATTTTTTTTACTCGTGCTGTGATTTTGTCAAAAGACACATCTTCCCGTTTGCCATTACGTTTAATTACTTGCATAAAAGTGAATTGTAGAAATTAAGTGAATTGTGTAGTTTATAATATTAAGCTGACCTTCATCTAATTACCGCTAAGCGGTAATTAAATTTATCTAGAAGTCTGCATCGATTGAGAACACTTGCTTGTTCTTATCAACACCTACTCCAGATTTTCTATAGTCACCCACTCTCTTTTCAAAAAAGTTCGTCTTTCCTTGAATTGAAATAAGATCCATCCAGTCAAATGGATTTTCAGCATTGTATGCTTTTGGCTCTCCTAATTGCTGCAACAACCTATCAGCAACAAACTCGATGTACTGACACATTAAATCAGAATTCATTCCAATCAGGCTTACAGGAAGTGAATCGCTAACGAACTCTTTCTCTATAAGAACAGCATCTGTTATGATTTTGGTGATTACTCCTTTTTCTAGTTTATTTTTGATGTGACTGTTGTATAATAAACACGCAAAGTCACAGTGCATTCCTTCATCTCTTGAAATCAACTCATTACTGAACGTAAGACCTGGCATCAATCCTCTCTTCTTTAACCAGTATATAGAACAAAAAGAGCCACTAAAAAAGATTCCTTCTACAGCAGCGAAAGCAATTAAACGCTCGATGAAACTTCCATTATCAATCCATCTCATTGCCCAATCAGCTTTCCTCTTCACTGAATCCATGTGCTCTATAGCATTAAATAAATAATCTTTCTCTGTAGAGTCTTTAATGTATGTATCGATCAAAAGCGAATAAGTCTCCGAATGAATATTTTCCATCATGATCTGGAAACCATAAAAGAACTTTGCCTCGGTATATTGAACTTCATTCACCATATTCTCGGCAAGATTTTCATTCACAATCCCATCGCTGGCAGCAAAAAATGCTAACACATGTTTAATGAAATGACGTTCATTGTCGTTTAATTTATGTTCCCAATCCGCAAGGTCTTGGTGTAAATCTATTTCTTCAGCTGTCCAAAACGACGCTTCCGTCTTCTTGTAAAAAGACCAAATATCATCATGCTGAATGGGAAATAGTACGAATCTGTTTGGGTTGTCGTGCAATAATGGCTCAATCATCTTATTGTTGCTCATTTTTCTGTAAGGGTTATAATTTATGTTCAATAATTCACTCCGTCAGCTAATATACATATTATACTTTTAATGATATATTAAAAATTATAATAAGTAGATTAGTCGTTAAAAAAGTCGAAGAAAGACTTAGTGTCCTTTTCGGCATTTTACTATCTGTTCAGTTGTTGGTAATGGAAGGGAAGGAGAATTCCTATAATCTTTAGCTAATGTAAGTTTTACTCATTCCGCAATACAAAGAAAGGACTTTTTTTGAGTTCTCACACATTATAGTTATCCACAATATGTGGATAAAATGCATAACTTGTTATTTTCCATATTATTACAAAATTAAATTAAATTAAAATATGTGGAAAAAATTTAATATGAGAAAAAAACACTACATTTTCGATAAGAAAAAAAAGAATAAATACACTAAAAAAGATGGAAATTATATTAATTTTTTTCTTCTAAAAAACCAGACTAAGAACACAATCAGCAATATGGAAATCATCACAATGAAAAAGAACGCATTATCATTATCCATAAACGGTAATGTCACATTCATCCCGTAAAAGGATGCGACAAGGGTGGGAACCATCAATATGATCGTAACTAGGGTTAGACGTTGGATAAATTCATTTAAGTTATTACTAACTACAGATGCAAATACTTCTGTTGTACTACTTAGTATGTTCGTGTGTACGTTGGCCATTTCCAAAGCCTGAGAATTGTCGATTATTAGATCTTCAAAAAGATCGGTGTGTTCTTCGAGGTCTTTAATTTTTAAAAAATCAGACCTCTTGATTTTAAGCTTAAGTAATTCATTACTGCTCAATGCAGTTACAAAATATACCAATGACTTTTCGATCCTGTGCAATTGCCTTAGCTCAGAATTTCGACTACTATTATATAGTTCTTGCTCTATGAGGTCCCTTCTTAAATTAAGTTTTTTAAGACAGTCAAGGTATGAGTAGTTTATTTGCTCAAATAACTGCAGAACGAACATTTTTTCGTCTGTGGGATTAAAATTTTTGATTTTGCCAATTAAGAAAAGATCTAGAATAGGATTATCAAGTAAGCTAATTGTAATAATATGTGCTGGAGTGAGAATTATACCTATTGGTGCTGTAATGTAGATCGGCTTATTGCCTTCATCAATATCATTGAGCAAGGGTGTATTGACTACGATTAGTCTTACCTCATCTTCTCGTTCATATCTTGAACGTTCGTCAATATCTAGAGAGTCTGTTAAGAAATCAAGTGGTATGCCTTGTGACTCACTAAGTTTAATTAATTCATTTTTATCAAAAGGAGAAGAAATGTTTAACCAACATGCATTGTCGATCGAATCAACTTCAGTTACCTTCTTATCTACTGCGCTGTAATACCGGATCATGAGACAATGTTTTTTTTTAATCGTGCAGCAAATCTATAATAAGTCACATACACTTCATTTATTTTGACGCAAGAACTATTCCATCTTTGCTAAAGCATTTTGAATATGAGCTAAATGATGCTTGCCATGCCATTGATACGTTGCTAAAGCTTGAAATAATGCTACGTTCTCCTCTATTTCAGGGTGATAGTAACTTTTCTTCAAGTCACTTTCAGTAAAATTGTTAGCCAACTTAGTCCACCTATTGTGAACCCCTCTCAATATCATTAATGAATCTTCAATGGCATCATCGATGTCACTGGTAATTGCCCAGCGGTCTTCGTAATACGGACGAATAGGAGTCTTGTCATCCTCTGTGAATACGAGTTTAAAACGTATAAATGCATTCATATGCGAATCCGCTAAATGATGGACAAGCTGCCGAATGTTCCAGCCTTCAGGTCTATAAGTAAGCTCTAAATTTTCAGGGTTTAGCCCCAAAGTTAGATCCATTAAGTCTTCAGGAAGGCAAGCGATATCTTCTATTGCACTAGGAATATCGATGTCATCCATCTTTACCGGCATGACTACTTTTCCAATCGGAAATTTTAGTTGTTCTAGATTCATATGATATGACTATGGTTTCAAAGTGCCCAAAATTACATTTCTTTTTATTCCTTCGGCTACCAGCGATATACTTCTTTTTTCTTCCATTGATTTATTATGTAATTATAGATCAAAAGCAAGTAGTCAAATTTTGATTGTGAAAGTTGTCCTTTACTAATCAAAAGTTGATAGTAGTCAGCTAATACCTCACCTTGTTGTTCGTAATTCAAGTGACCTTGACTTTGTTGATTCGAATACATCTCAAGTAGCCTTGAGGCTCCTCCATATGTGTAAGCTGAAGGCGTGCGTTGTGCTAACAGAGATCTAATAATATAAGGAGATCCATAGCGGGAAAATTGATAGATGTGGATTAGTTCGTGGGCAAATGTACGGTCTTTCATAAGGCCATCACTATTGATGATGTAAAAGGAAACGAAAGCAAATTTGCCATTTCTCGTAAGCCAGGATGCATCATCATTAATTAATGTAGGGACCTTCAATTTATCACCAAATAACAATTCTCTGATTTCTTTTTCTTTGGGCGTAAGCCCTCTAACATTTTTTTTTAATAAAACCACAGTTATGCAGATGATTTCGGGAAATAACAGCAAATCAGTAAAATAAAGAAAAAGAGATACAACCCATTCTAGGATAAGTTTAGGAAAAGTTATCTCTCCACCTAATTTATAACGGATGGGTAATAGATGTTTGACCACTCGATAGATGCGGATAGGATAAGTCTTGATAGCAAAGAACAATATAGACCATATTACTACTAACTTTTGGCGTAAGCCCATATGTGCTAATTAAATCGAAGAATCCTAATTGGCTTGATCTGTGAAATAAGAATAGAAGGCACCAAGAGAAAAATCAGCGTTAAAAAAAGTACCCCGATATTGATAAGCATTATTGCAGAGTAATCGAATAAAATAGGTGCGGAATCGATCAGGTAATTTGTTTCATCGAGTTTGATAATCTTAGTGTGTTTCTGCAGCAAACAAAGCCCAAAGCCAAGGATATTCCCAATAATCATTCCTCGAAGAATAATATAGAAGGCACAGTACAAGAAGATTTTTACCACGCTGGCATTAGAGGCCCCGAGACTTTTTAGGATACCAATGGTCTTTGTTCGTTCGAGAATCAAGATTAGATAAGTAGTTATCATAGTAATTATCGCAACAATGATCATCAAAAGGAAAATCACCGACTCGTTTACATCTTGTAGATTCAACCAGCTGAAAATATTGTCGAATTTTTCACGAATTGTTTCACTATATAATCGGGATGGTAGCTCTTCTACATATATGTATTCGTTCATGATTGCCATATCATCTCCATCCTCCAATATCACTTCATAACCTCCGTATTCATTCGATTTCCAGTTCAGTAACTCCTGAGGAATTCGTAGATCTACAAAACCAAATTTACTATCATATTCCTCGATCCCAGTAC
>CALBVQ010000139.1 GCA_937969485.1 uncultured Saprospiraceae bacterium
ACTATAAGCTTGCAGCCGTCTGCGGAGAATTACGTAATTTGATGGCTAAATCTGCGCTACTGATGTATTGTGCTGATTATGTAAAATATATAACTCTAGGGGTATGAAAGAATTCAAGTTAAATGTTAATGGAAGTTCGCATTCAGTGCGTGTACATGAAGATACTCCACTTTTGTGGGTCCTTCGCGATCATCTTCACCTCACCGGTACTAAATTTGGTTGTGGAATTGCGCAATGCGGTGCGTGCAGTGTACATCAAGATGGTGTGGCTATGCGTTCGTGTGTATTGCCGATAAGTGCAGTAGGGGATAGTGAAATTACGACGATTGAAGGGCTTTCGCCCAAAAATGATCACCCTTTACAAGAGGCTTGGATTAAACATGATGTACCACAGTGCGGCTATTGTCAGTCAGGACAAATCATGACAGCTGCCTCTTTTTTGGATGAAAATCCAAATCCATCCGATGATGAAATATCACAAGCGATGTCCGGTAACCTTTGTCGATGTTCGGCTTATTTAAGAATCAAAGAGGCAGTTAAAACTGCTTCAAAATCCTAAGCTATGGCTAATAACGAAATTAAGAGAAGGGAATTTTTACGTATCAATGGAATTACTGGAGCAGCGTTGGTCCTTGGGTTCAATTTTTATAGCTGCAAGAATTCTTCAGAAGTGCGAGCGGAAGCCACAGAGTGGTCTGAGATGAATGCATTTTTGTCAATTGCGGATAATGGACAGGTCACCATCATGTCGCCTAATCCAGAAATTGGGCAAGGTGTCAAAACTTCTATGCCTATGCTTATTGCAGAGGAATTGAACATAGATTGGAAAGACGTAATCGTAAAACAAGCCCCTTTTGACGCTGTCAAGTATAAACGTCAGGTGGCAGGTGGGTCTCAATCAATCCGACAAGGTTGGATTTCTTTAAGAACTGCGGGTGCAACGGCTAAGGAAATGTTGATTAATGCTGCCGCGGAAGAATGGGGTGTTTTGCCTGCTGAATGTTCAGCTAAATCTGGAATTGTTTATGGTCCTGCTGGTGATAAGAAAACTTATGCTGAACTTGCTCCGCTTGCAATTGGGCAGGCTGTTCCTACGGATGTTAAATTAAAGAAGCCTGAGGACTTTACCATTATCGGGAAGAGCAAGAAGAATGTAGATTTAGCCAAGATTGTTTCTGGGGAGAATTTATTCGGTATGGATTATTACCGAGAAGGTATGGTTTATGCGAATGTGCTCAAAGGCCCGTTTGGTGCAAAACTGGAATCGTTTGACGCTACTAGTGCTAAAGCAGTAGAAGGGGTAATAGATGTCATTCAGATGAAAGACAAGATTGCGATTATTGCAATAGATACTTGGACTTGCTTCAAGGCTAAAAAGCTAATCAAACCACAATACTCAAAATCGAACCACAATACTCCTGAAATAACTGCCAAGCTAAAGGCTTTGTTAGTTGCTCAGAATGGGGAGGATAAAAGAAAGGATGGTAACGTAGAAAAGGCCTTTAAGCAGGCGGATAGTATAGTAGAAAGATTTTATTCTGCTCCTTTTTTAGCCCATAACACAATGGCGCCGATGAACTTTTTTGCCAACGTCACAGCAGAAAAAGTAGAATGTATTGGCCCTATCCAGACTCCCGAATGGACACAAGGAAGAATTGCCGAGTTGTTGAATCGCCCCAAAGAAGAGGTGACAATTGATATGACTAGAATGGGTGGTGGTTTCGGTAGAAGACTCTATGGAGACTTTGCTCTGGAGGCCGCTGAAATTTCTGACAAGATTAAGAAACCAGTTAAGTTGGTGTATGAACGAGAGGATGATATGCAAGGCGGAATGTATCGACCAGCTAGTGAGTATGTATTCAGAGCCGCCCTTAAGGATGGCGAAATTACAGGCTATGAAGTGCTAGGTGCATCAGTTAATGATGGAAATTGTGTGAGGGCGAATAACTTTCCAGCAGGTGCAATTAATAACTATAGGGTTGCTGCCTACAGACTAGAAAGTGATGTGACCACTGGAGCTTGGAGAGCCCCAGTTACTAATTTTATCGCTTTTGCAGAACAAAGTTTCTTAGATGAGATTGCAGAAGAACTTAACGAATCACCTCTCGATTTGAGGATGAATCTGTTAGACAAGGCAATTGAAAATCAAAAGAACAATAAAGAATTGACCTTGGATTATGATCCAGTAAAATTCAAAGGTGTATTACAAGACGTCGCTAAACATAGTGGCTTTAGAGACAATATGGATACTATGGGACTTAGTGCTTATTACTCGCATAATACATATGTAGCTGAAGTCGCGCAAGTAGAAGAAAAAGCTATTACAAAGATATACTGCTCTATTGACTGTGGAATTGTTGTGAATCCCGACGGAGCAGTTAATCAGGCTCAAGGTGGCGTAATAGACGGCATGGGACATGCTATGTACGGTGAGTTGACCTTGAAAGATGGAGTTGCCGAGCAATCGAATTTTCACAACTATAAGATCATAAGAATGAATGAAGTCCCAGAAGTGGAAATAAATTTTGTGAAATCAGATAATGATCCTACAGGCCTTGGTGAGCCGACTTTGCCACCAGCAGGAGGAGCAGTTGCAAACGCACTGTATAGAGCAACTGGCCAAAGGCTGTACAGTCAGCCATTTAGTAAGGAACTTGACAAGGTTCTTGGTTAGTGAAATTAACCAATAAACCTTTGTCGTTCTGTTCACAAAATGCCCGTTTATATGAAATATGTACTTCTATTTGCTCTTGTTGTACTCTTTGCCTGTGCACAAGAAAACTCGCAGAGTGGAAAAGTTAATCCAGCTGCACCTGGGTTTAATGAATTAAACTCGGATCAAAGAGCTATCGAATTAGCAGACCTGGTAATGCTGGCTAACGGAGGTAGAAAGGCATGGGATCAAACTAAATTCCTAAAATGGAATTTCTTTGGATCAAGACGACATGTTTGGAATAAGGAGACTGGAGACGTCGTCATAAACGGTATTCGCGACACCTTTCTGATCACATTGAACATAAATGATATGAGTGGCTCAGTAAATTACAAGGGAGAAGAAATAACACAGCCTGACAGTCTAACAAAGTATCTGCAAATGGGCAAAGAAATGTGGATCAATGATTCTTACTGGGTATTTCTACCTTATAAATTGAAAGACTCTGGAGTCACCCTTAAGCACTTAGAATCTCTTCCAGGAAATGATAGTTTGGCTGCAAGGGAATTGGTAGAGTTGAAATTTGATTCAGTAGGTGTTACGCCACAAAATAAATACGTACTTACCATTGACATGGATTCACAAAGAATCTCTCAATGGGACTTCTATCCTCAATCAACTGATAGTATTCCACGTTTTTCCACACCTTGGACTAATTATCAAGAATATGGTGACATTATGTTATCAAGTGGACGAGGAAAATATGAAATATCAGAAATTGCTGTAGGAGACTCGCTAGCTATCTACTTCAAATAAAAAAAGAGTGCTAATGCACTCCTTCTTTCAGTAATTCTGGATACTTTTTTTGAAATTTCTTTAATCTTGGAATCGAAACTGCTCGAACATAAGGTTGATTCGGATTTTTCTTCTCAAAGTCTTGATGATATTCTTCCGCGTCATAAAATTTTTCAAGCGGACTTACTAAGGTAGTTATTTCTGAAAAAATCTTTTCGTCTAGGAGCTTCTGTATATATGCTTCTGCAAGCACCTTCTCTTCTTCGCTTTTATAAAATATTTCTGATCGATATTGGCGACCTGCATCTGGTCCTTGACGATTCAAAGTGGTAGGGTCATGCGATCCGAAAAACACCTTCAATAGGGTATTGTAGTCAACCACATCAGGATCGTAGAATACCTCAACAGCTTCTGCATGATCGGTGATTCCGGCACTTACTGCCCGGTAATTGGCATCAGATGCATCTCCTCCTGCATAACCTGAAATTGCTTCGCTAACACCTTTCACAGATTCGAATACTGCCTCGACACACCAAAAGCAACCTGATGCAAAAACAACACTCTTCTGCGTAGCTAGCTTTTCCCTTTTGACGGAAGTCTTCTCAATTTTTTCCTTACCATTCTCGTATTTGCTATTTATTTCTGTTCCCCCGGAACATTCAGCAGAGGCGAAAATGAATACGGAACATACTAATAGTGCGATTGCTTTATACATTTTTTCTTTTTTTAAGTATATGCTATAAAGTGTCTTAGGTTGTCTTTTGTTTCCCCAGCAGCTCTAAACTTATAAACATTAACGATACTTTATGATCCTCTAGATTTCACCCTTGCCTTGCCTTATTAGTTCTATGTCCTCATTTGTGCAATTAAGTACAGTAGTCACCCCACCGTCACTTGGTCCATTATCGATAATGAGGTCCACATCATTTTCATATTGTTTTGACAATTCGAATGGATCATTGGACAGTGACTCTAGATCGCCACTATTCAAGGATGTCGATATTAGTGGCTCATCAAGTGCAGCTATGATTTGCCTAAGGAGATCATGAGCTGGAATCCTTATTCCCACCTCCTTCTTTGTATTTTCAAAACTCTTGGTCACTTGTTTACTGGCCTTAAATATAAAGGTGTATGGCCCTGGAACTAAATTTTTTACCGACCGAAAAATGGTGTTGTTGTAATTTTGAGTATAAGAAGAAAGACTTTTCATGTCACTAAAAAAGAGGCTCAAATTTGATTTTTTCTCTACTTTTCCAGTTAACTTGATAATTCGCTCAATCCCTTTCTTATTACTCATTTTGCAACCGAGGGAATAAACGCTGTCGGTAGGGAAAATCACAATTCCTCCATTGTTTAGTATGTCTGTAATTGTTTGTATATCATTGTATTGCAAGTCTCCATATTCTTCAATTTTGATGTACTCCATTTCTTTTAGTGCTTTTTTAGTTTTCGTGTTTAGCATTCGTCGTACTATCAAACGCTAATTATATGTCAATTTTACTAAATTATTTTAAACTATTACTTGCTGAGACGGTCTTATATCTTATGGGAAATAATAAATTTATGAGATCTTCACTTTTGTTGCTGTTGCTATCTTTTTCTTTAGGGGCTTTCGCCCAAAAGGGAGGGCAAAGACAAGGCAAAGGAGGAGAGGGAGAGCGTCCGCAATTGACATTGAAAGGACAAATTTTAGATTCTGAGACAAATTCGGGCTTAGAATTTGCTACGATTTCAGTGTTTTCACGTCGAGATTCTTCGCTTTTAGGAGGAGGATTAAGTGGTGCGGATGGAATTTTTGAGGCAAAAATCAAAGCTGGACAAGGCTATGCTATAGTAGAATTTATTGGTTATGAGAAAACAGAAGTACCTGTGATCATTGATCGAGAAAAAATGAGAAGTGGAGATCGGACGATCGATCTAGGAGTAATAATAATGTCAACGTCCGCTTCCTCATTGGACGAGGTAACGATACGTGCAGAAAAGAGTCAAAATACTTTTACATTAGATAAGAGGGTTTTTAATGTGGGAAAGGACTTAGCGAACAGAGGTGGAACAGCGGAAGATATTCTTGACAATGTACCATCTGTCACTGTTGATATTGATGGAACGGTAAACTTGAGAGGAAGTACAGGTGTAAGAATATTGATTAATGGACAACCTTCGCAACTAGCTAATCAGGAAAATGGATTGAAGAGTATTCCAGCCGATATGATTGAATCCGTCGAAGTTATCACAAATCCTTCAGCTAGATATGAGGCAGAAGGAATCGCTGGTATAATCAATATCATTTTGGTAAAACAGAAAAAGAGTGGCTTCAATGGATCATTCAATACTTCTGCTAGTTTTCCTTTGGGCGGAAGCCTTGGTGCAAACGTTAATTATAGAAAAAACAAGATCAATTGGTTTGCAAATTATGCAATAAACTATAGATCGAGTCCGGGTTTCGGTGCGCTTTATCAGGAGGTCTATCTAGACAATGAGACGCAAGTTACTGAACAAGAAAGAGATATGCAGAGAAGTGGTTTGTCTAATACATTGAGAGGTGGAATGGAGTATTTTATCTCTGAGAAACAAAGTGTTTCTGGTTCTGTGCAATATAGGATTAGTGATGAAAACAACACTACAACCCTAACGTACCTCGATTTTATGGCTCCTTCAGATGAGCCATTTAGTACTACATTGCGAACAGATAATGAAGGAGAAGATGATCGAGGTCTGCAATATAATGTAGATTATAATCATGAATTTTCTTCGAGAGATCATAAGTTGAGTGCAAGAATTCAATACGAAGATGATAACGAGGTTGAAACAAGTGATCTAAATCAGTCTCAAGTATTATACGGAGTGGACGAGCCCCTTCTTCTGCAACGTTCAAATAATGATGAGGGGCAGAGCAGCTATAACATTAGTGTTGACTATTCTCAGCCGTTAGGAAGTAAGGATCATAAATATGAATTGGGTTACAGAACCACTATCAGAGATATTAGAAATAATTTTTTAGTGGAGGAACTTGATGAGAATGAGGCTTGGATTTCAAACCCTGATTTCAGTAATGATTTTGAATATGATGAAGATATCCATGCTGTATATGGACAGTATGGGAATAAGTTTGGTAAATTCGGTTTCCAAGTTGGACTACGAGCTGAGT
>CALBVQ010000140.1 GCA_937969485.1 uncultured Saprospiraceae bacterium
CGGGTGACTATCGTTTTTTGGAGGGCACTATTCAAGACAACAAGGCTTACTTAAGTGTGTTTGACGGAAGTCATGCATTTTTATTTACTGTTAAGATGATCGACAAGGATAATATCATAGGAACTTTTCGAAGTGGGAAGCACTATAAATCATCGTGGTCTGGCACTCGAAACGATGTATTTGAATTAGGAAATCCATCTGAACTCACTTACCTTACTGAAGAAAAACCTACATTAGATTTTTCCTTTACCGGACTCGATGGTAAAGAGCTTAATCTCGATGCGCCTCAATTTTCTAATAAGGTAAAGATTGTTACCATTATGGGAACTTGGTGTCCTAACTGTAAAGACGAGATGATTTTCTTGAATGGCATCAAAGACAGCTATGGAGATAAGGTCGAGGTGATGGCAGTAGGATTCGAAAGACCAAAGGATAAATCTCAAGCTATGACAGGATTACAAAGATATTCTGATAAAATGAATCTAAAGTACCCCATTGTTTATGGAGGTACTGCTAGTAAAAAAGTTGCCAGTGAAACTTTCCCTTTCCTAAATAAGATCATATCCTTTCCCACCTTAATGCTAATCGACAAGGACAATAAAGTGCAATATATTCATACAGGATTCAATGGGCCTGCAACTTCTAAGTACAAAGCCTTCGAAGAAGAATTCAACAAAGAACTTCAAAAACTGATTTAAGACAATGAAAAAACACTCCAAAATCGTATTTATAACTGGCGGGACTTCAGGAATCGGTCGAGCTGCTGCAAAAGAATTTGCAAAGGTTGGTTACGACCTAGTAATTACTGGCCGAAGAAAACCAAAGCTAAAAGAAGTCAAATCCAAATTGGAGTTAAAATACGGTGTAGATGTACACACCTTAGCCTTTGATATCAGAGATAGAAAGGCAGTTAATAAAGCTTGGAATTCATTAAATCCAGATGTTACATCTAAAATTACGATCCTACTTAATAATGCTGGAGGTGCTAAAGGACTTGACACTATCCCTGAAGGTTCAATTGATCACTGGGAGACGATGATCGACACTAACATAAAAGGCCTTCTGTATATATCAAAAATCATTTCAGGTGAATTTATTGAACGGAAGAAGGGACACATAATCAATATATGTTCAACAGCTGGTCACGAAGTATATCCCAAGGGCGCAGTATACTGTGCCACAAAGCACGCAGTAGATGCATTGACTAAAGGAATGAGGCTTGACCTTCACAAACATGGCATCAGAGTTTCTCAAGTTAGTCCAGCGCATGTGGAAGAGACAGAATTTGCATTAAACAGATTTGATGGCGATAAGGATAAAGCAAAGATTTACAATGAATTCAATCCCTTGACAAGTAAAGACGTTGCAAAAACGATTCTGTACATTGCAATGCAGCCGAAACACGTTAATATTCAGGATGTATTGATGATGGGCACTCAGCAAGCCAATTCGACAACTATTAACAAAACTGGTAGAATTTACGATAAATAGTTTAGTGTTAATGAACCTTTTAGTGGCTGGAGATATTACTTTTGTAGAAAATTAAAGGAATGGCAATATACATAACAGATGATTGTATCAATTGTGGCGCTTGCGAACCAGAGTGTCCCAACAATGCAATCTATGAGGGAGGTGTGAATTGGAAAATGAGCGAGGGAACCACTGTGACTGGTGATTATACGCTGGAAGACGGATCTGTTGTTGATGCTGAAGGTGAAAATGCACCTATTTACGACGATTACTATTTCATAGTTGCAGATAAATGCACGGAATGCAAAGGGTTTCACGATGAGCCGCAGTGTGCAGCTGTTTGCCCAGTTGACTGCTGTTTACCCGATCCCGACAGGGAGGAGGAAGAGAAAGTCCTTCTAGATCGTCAAGCCAAACTTCATAAGTAATATTTTTTCTTTGGGCTCAAGCCCAAAATCTGCTGTTACCCTAATCCTCATCAATGATAAATTACATCATTTTATCTGCACTGATTGTCAGTGTTGGCTTGTTTTTCTACGGCTGTAAAACCTTGCATGTACCAACCTATGAGGGGCCAATTACAGAACGCTGGGATGGAAAGAAATTCAACAATCCAAATGGTAACGACATGGGGGATTTTCGCGCCCTAATGAAATACCAGTTCAAAAACAAAAAGGCGAAATGGGAGGTCATTGATACCCCATCAGATTGTCAGGCCAGCTATCCTGAATCAGACGAGGAAATTCACTATAAACAAATTAATCACGCCACTATACTCGTTCAGCACAAAAGCAAGAACATCCTTACGGATCCAGTCTACTCGAAAAGAGCAAGCCCATTCTCCTGGACTGGTCCCAAAAGATATCGTGAGCCCTCAATAGCATTTGAGAGCTTACCAAAAATTCATGCAGTTGTCATTTCTCATGATCATTATGATCATCTAGACATAAAAACACTTCAACGGTTAAGTAAGCGAGATGCCCCTTTCATCTATGTGGGTTTAGGTACAAAGGTATTTCTTGAGAAATTCAAAATAAAGAATGTGATAGAAATGGACTGGAATGACAAAGTGAAATTAGGAGAAATAGACATCACTTTTTTACCAGCAAAACACTGGAGTAACCGCTTTCTTTCACCTCGCAAGACGCTATGGGGAAGTTGGATGTTTAGTAGCAAAAATAGAAATATATACTTTGCAGGGGATACAGGTTATGACACACACTTTAAACAAATAAAGAAAGACTTCGGAAAAATTGACTTAGCTCTGATTCCCGTAGGCGCCTACAAACCTCGATTTTTTATGCAACATGTACATATGGCTCCTGAAGACGCATACATGGCGCATCAAGACTTAAATCCTGAAGTAAGCTTTGCTATTCACTGGGGCACCTTTCAGCTAACCCATGAAGATATGTTTGACCCTGTAAATGAGCTTCAAGAGATCCTTGACAAAGAAGGTGATACAAGATTTCATTACGACAAAGATCACAACCAATATTATAGCTTGAAATAGATTATTAATAACCTGTATCAACTTAACAAATTTCGAATAATATTATTCCTACCTTTGCTCATATCCTTATTATTGAATGAAAGTTCACAAAAATCTTTCCGACTTACCTGCTTTTCGAAATTCTGTCATTACGATAGGATCCTTCGATGGTGTACATAGAGGACATCAAAAGATAATCAAGCGAATAAATCAACTTGCAGCGGAGATTAAAAGTGAAAGCGTTGTAATAACATTTTACCCACATCCAAGACAAGTCATTTACCCTCTAGATAAGTCACTACAACTGATCAATTCACTAGAAGAGAAACTTGCGCTTTTTAGAATGCATGGGGTTAATCATGTGGTTATTGTACCGTTCTCAATAGAATTTTCACAACAAGACCCTAGAGAATATATTGAGAAGTTCTTGATCGAAAAATTCAACCCTTCATACATCGTCATTGGCTATGACCATCGGTTTGGCATGA
>CALBVQ010000141.1 GCA_937969485.1 uncultured Saprospiraceae bacterium
CTAGCTGATGAAGAATTCACAGACATTTACTATAAAGCATAATTTGTATCGGTTTTAAAACAGAAATATTGCACAATAGTGTTCTTCACTAGAAAAGTGTTATTGAGCCCTTTCACTGGAACGCAACAGCTATCAATTAATCTGTAGCTTCTATGAAGATTACATCATTTAATGGCAGTGTAATGAGAGTGAAATCTAATCAAGGCCAGGGGTTTGTATCTGTTTTATTTTAAACCTACGAAATTAATTTTGATATGAATTCTTTAGACTGAGCTATCTTTGTCAACATATCACTTATGATAAATGAATAATTTGAAGGAAACACAATGAGGTCAGGGCAATAAAAAAAAATAAGGGTAACATCAAGCTTGCTGCTGACGTTACCCTCCCCTTAAATTGATAACTGATAACTTACTTTAACGTCTTAATCTATAGACAGAGAATGATTAAGTTGTTATGTCTTGTAGAGTTTTGAAAAATTGGCAAGAAGCCGAAACTTCTCACCAAAATTACTACCCTTAATTTTTGATTCTTTAGTACCTACTCTTTTTGGTACAGTGTATACTAATTATGGTCTTACTAATAGTTGGTGCTTTTTGTAACATCAGTATGCTTGCGGTTCTAGCAAGTGTCTGATTTCTTACATACCCCAACAATCGTCTTCGATAATTTTATAGGCTATTGTTAGTTGGTTAGTCATGATTTTATGTTATATATTGTAATTTTAAAATTTGTAATCTGTTTACTGTTAGACTACATGCCGTATGTGTCGTCTTCTATGATGCCGAGTAATTCTAATATCCAATCTATCATTAGTTTTCTTTTTTGGGTTTCTTAATTCGTATATAGCAAAATTAGTACCATTTATTACTTGAAAAAAGCGATTAATTTTATATTTTTATACTATTAATTGATATTATAGAGAATTTGTCTTTATTTATAAACTCCTTTTAATCAATTAATTATTAAAATTTAATTAGATTTTTAACATATGAAATTTATACTCCCATTAATAAAGTATTACGATTTACTGTTTCAAAGTGCTCAGGGTGATTCTGTAATCAGATCATTCAATGAAAAGGAAATGAAGCTTTTCAAAGCTGTGCGCAATGGGAGTGTAGTGACTGATGTTCATGCAAGTAAATTATTATATGACGGAAATCCCAGCGGACAGGCTTACGCTAAATTCAAACAGGTTCTATATGAGAAGCTGATAAAAATGTCTATTAATCTTGAAGTCACCGAAGGAGATGAGTATTTATATAAAAGGTTTAAGCTACTTAGGGAATGGCATGCAATCCGTTTACTTTCCAATCTTTCAGCTACACAGCTTACTAGGAACCTTGAAAAGAAAGTGCTGATACGTGCCGAAAGAATGAAAATCTATGACATAGCCGCTTCAATTAGTCATAATTTATCTTCTGACTATAAGATCCTTGATAAGAAGGATAAGGAAGGTACGTACTATTGGGAAAAATACCAGCAATATAGATCCTTAGAAGATATGAGGATTCATGCTAAAAATGAGTATGCAAATATTGCTAAACACACTCGTAAGAAGCATGTCAATGAAGAATTATCAGCAAAAGCTAAAGAAGCGGCTGATAGGCTGCTTCCCATGATTCAAGATAAAAATGTACACGCCTTTAGATACTACTACCAACTAAGGTATATGCAATATATATTGGTAGGACAACACAAAAAGATTATAGTCAATAACTTAGAGGCTGTAAATTATTTTGAAGAATATTTTAAGAATTACGAAGCAAACGAAACCTTACGTATACAAATTGCGATTTCATATTTTAATCTAAATATGCATGACATTGCATTGACCTACCTTGATGAAAATGTCAATCCTATCGGCAAGCGATGGTTGATCCACGTTTCGTTGAGGGCTCGAGCGTATTTTAGCAAAGAAGAGTTTGATAGGGCTTCTAAATTTATTTCAAGAGTGCTTGCTCATCCAGCTTTCAAGGAAGGTCGTGCGGTATTTCAAGAACAAGTTTGGTTATTCAAGTACTATTCTGATCTAATGGTGGGGATAGAAAAAGGAGAAGCAATTGTTACCAGAAGAATCAAAAATAATTTGACTAGAATTCGAGTGGATAAGAAAGGGATGAATATCCCATTGCTTTTTGCTGATATTGTAAATGAAGTGCTAAAAAAAGGGATTAGCTACATTTATGAAGAACAGGAGAAATTAGAAATGTACTATAAGGCACATGTAAAACCATCTAAAAATCTGCGAGCTGCTCTATTTATGAAGTTCTTGATTATGTTGCCAGATTACAATTATAATAAATCCAATTTCAAGGCTAAGCTTGCACGTCTCTTTGATCGATACCAGGATAATCCTATGAAAGATGTGGTACAGCCAGATAATGAGATTGTCAATTACGAAATCTTAATCTCCAAAATGCTAGATCAATTTTGCCCTGCTGTAAAGAATGACTTTAAAGGAATTGCCCTATCGTTTGAGGTGGAAGAAGCGATTGTTTAACCCGAATTATGTATTAGGTTTTCGTGAGGAGAGCTTAAAATGCAAAGAGAATGGGAGCTCAACAGTT
>CALBVQ010000142.1 GCA_937969485.1 uncultured Saprospiraceae bacterium
GGACCGCGCCATCTTATGCAGGCGTGCCGGTTTCAGTCGCAGCTTGTCGCCAAAAATCTCCGCATCCGGGTGAAACGTGACCGTCGTGCCGCGCCGGTTCGGCGCCGCGCCCGCATCCTCAACCCCGGTCTGGGGTAGGCCGCGCGAAAAGCTTTGGCGGAACAGCTTTTTCGACCGCGCAACCTCAACCACCACGCTATCCGACAGCGCATTGACGACAGAAATGCCGACGCCATGCAGGCCGCCCGACGTCTCATAGGCTTTGCCGGAAAATTCATCATTTAAGTCAACTGGTTGATAATGCACTTGATCAAGATAAGCCAGAACAGCCTTTATAATAGCCTCTTCCTTTGCCTTGGGATCTCCAGTAAAAGGATTGATGATAAACATCGCAGCAAGTAACGCCACCGATGAAAAAGCAAATAAGTAATTTTTCATTTTCCGACTCAATTTAATTTTCTTTCTTCTCAATACAATTATAATATCAAAAATAACACCAAGTTTTTGGTACTCAGTAAAAGTAACACCTTAGAGTGAGTATATAGTTTTGAAATATGGAAATTTAACCGAATTTTTGCATTTGATGTAAAAAAAAAACGGACTCGCATCAACCTACCTATCACAAACGATCTTCGGTCCCCTTTAAATCAGGTGAAATAAAATCAAAAGTCACCTCTTCCTTGTCATCAATCAATCCTGATTAGCTAATTGCCCGCATGCGGCGTCTATATCCTTTCCCCTACTTCTACGTACGGTCATCATCACACCTTTTTTCTTGAGGTGCCTTGCAAATGCATCAAGGGTATCTTTTGAACTTTTGACGAAAGTCAACCCGGGGATAGGATTGTACTCGATCACATTTATCCTTACCGGAAACCGATTACATAGTGCCGCTAGATTGTCCGCGTCTGCAATACTATCGTTAAAATCTTTGAAGGCGATGTATTCGTACGAAATCTTATTCCCTGTTGTTTGGTAAAAGTAACTAATAGCGTCCATTAGAACTTCAAGTGTATTGGTTTCGTTAATCGGCATAATCTTATCACGCTTAGCATCATCAGCTGCGTGAAGAGATAAGGCCAAGTTAACACCGGTATTGTCATCAGCTAATTTTGTAATCATTTTTGCAATTCCGGCAGTGCTTATCGTGATTCTTCTAGGCGCAATATTCAATCCTTTTTCACTCGTTAACAAGTGAATGCTGTCGAGTGTGCCTTTGTAATTTAATAATGGTTCACCCATTCCCATGTACACCACATTGGTAAGCGGATGACCAAATTCCTTTTCACACATTTCGTTAATGAGCACATATTGATCATAGATCTCGAAACCGTCAAGATTCCGCATCCGTTTCATCATACCAGTTGCGCAAAATGCACAACTTAAACTACAACCAACTTGTGAAGAAACACACACCGTATATCGGTCAGCGTCCGGCACGGGAATAAGAACGCTTTCTATTTTGTGTCCGTCGTGAAGGGTAAACCGACACTTGATTGTGCCATCATTACTCTTCTGCATGGTATCTAGCACAATGCCATTAATTACGAAGTGTTCCTCTAACTTTTGGCGTAAGCCCTTTGATAAATTCGACATTTCGTCAAAGGAAACAGCACGCTTCTTCCATAACCACTCTTCAATTTGCTTAGCCCTGAACGCCGGTTCTTTTTGGGCTTGAGCCCAAAGTTTAAGGTCTTCAAGACTATGCTTACGTATATCTGTTTTTGCTATTTCCGACATTGATTTTTTACTGATTCAGTTCTTCGTTAAAATGTTCAACGAATTCCGCTACTGACATAGTTCCTTTATCGCCGTCTCCTTGTTTTCTCACAGCCACTCCGCCGTTCTCCAATTCTTTCTCCCCAATAATCAATAAATATGGAATTTTCTTCATCTCATTATCACGTATCTTGCGACCTATCGATTCCGTTCGATCATCAATAATTCCTCGAATATTTGCTTGGGCAAGTTGAAGTTGTATTTTCTTACTTAAGTCAATATACTTGTCGGAAACAGGAAGGATTACAAATTGCTCTGGAGTCAACCACAAAGGGAATTTTCCAGCTGTATGTTCGATTAAAATACTCATGAATCGCTCCATACTACCGAATGGCGCACGGTGAATCATTACCGGTCTATGCGTTGCATTATCCGACCCTACATATTCTAACTCGAATCTTTCCGGCAAGTTATAATCTACCTGAATAGTACCAAGCTGCCATTGACGCCCTATCGCATCTTTGATCATAAAATCTAGCTTAGGTCCGTAGAAAGCAGCTTCGCCATAGGCAGTTACTGTCTTGATGTCCACTTCACTTGTCGCATCGATTATTGCTTTTTCCGCAGCGTCCCAGTTCTCGTCCGAACCGATATATTTCTCCGGAGTATTAGGATCTCGTAATGAAATCTGAGCAGTGTAATCTTCAAATCCCATTTTACGAAGTACCATCGTTGTTAACTCTAGTACATCTAAGAATTCAGCCTTCAACTGGTCTTTAGTACAAAAAATGTGGGCATCATCTTGAGTAAAACCACGCACTCTAGAAAGGCCATGCAATTCACCTGATTGCTCATATCTATACACGGTACCGAATTCTGCAATTCGTACAGGAAGTTCACGATAAGATCTTGGTGTATGAGCAAATATCTCACAGTGGTGAGGGCAATTCATCGGCTTGAGCAAGAATTCCTCTCCTTCTCTAGGTGTCTTAATTGACTGGAAACTATCTTCGCCATATTTTTCATAATGGCCTGAAGTGATGTATAAGTTTTTATGCCCTATATGTGGAGTTATAACACCTGTATACCCTCTTTTTTCTTGCTCAGATTTCAAGAAAGATTCTAATCTCTCACGGATTTGAGCACCTTTAGGTAACCATATTGGCAAGCCAGATCCCACTTTTTCTGAGAACATGAACAGTCCCAGTTCTTTTCCTAGTTTTCTATGATCTCTTTTCTTTGCTTCCTCCATCATGTGAAGGTATTCGGTCAGTTCTTTAGCCTTAGGGAAAGTGATACCATAAATTCTCGTTAGCTGTTTTCTACTATCGTCACCCTTCCAGTAAGCTCCAGCTAGAGAAGTTAACTTTATAGCCTTGATCACACCGGTTTGCGGAATATGAGGTCCGCGGCATAGGTCGGTGAAGTTTCCTTGGGTATAAAAGGTAATCGTCCCGTCCTCAAGATCATTGATCAATTCTAGTTTGTACTCGTCGTCCTTTTCTTCGAAGTATTTTAGAGCATCTGCCTTTGATACTTCCTTTCTTTCAAAAGTATTTTTCTCCCTAGCTAATTCTAGCATTTTCTGTTCTATTTTCACGAGATCGTCGGGAGTAAGTGAAATGTCACCAGTATCCACATCGTAGTAGAAACCTCGTTCGATAGGAGGACCTATTGCGAATTTGGTGCCAGGATATAGTGCTTCTATGGCTTCCGCCAAAAGGTGAGCAGACGAGTGCCAAAAGGTCATTTTTCCATCGTCATCATTCCAGGTGTTAAAAACAATACTAGAGTCTTCGGTTATAGGTCGGGAAGCATCTCTGACTTCTCCGTTTACGGTAGCCGAAAGAACGTTTCTTGCTAGACCTTCACTGATTGATTTTGCGACATCCATAGAAGATGTGCCTGCTTCGTATTCTCTTATATTTCCATCTGGAAACGTAACTTTGATCATCTTGAAAAAATTTAGCTGCAAAAGTAAGGAATACGGGTTAAAGAGTATGGAAGTAAAGGGCTTAATAATTTATAGAGTTATAAAAGAAATCGTGCCAAGGTTTTTTTTATGCGAATTTGGGCTATTAATCCCTCAATTTACTTCATAGCTTTTTTGAGTATTTCCATGCCAGGCAAAAGGTCCTTTTCTTTTAATGTTAAGAAATACTGTTATATTGGTTTTCAAGTTTATTCAACTTCAAAAACAATATTCATGCAAAACTTACATTTTCCAATTAATTTCAGATTTAAGATTTCTACACTTGCTAACGATTTTACCGCGACGGATGCAAGAGGAAGTGTAATCGCCTATGTCCGACAGAAAATGTTCAAATTTAAAGAGGATGTAAGTGTGTACTCAGACGAAACTAAGACTAAAATAAACTATACTATTAAAGCTGACAGATGGTTGGATTTTTCGGCTGCGTACAGCTTCTCAGATTCAACTGGTAAAGAATTTGGCAAGATCGCACGTAAAGGATGGCGGTCAATATGGAATACTAATTATGAGATTATTGATCAATTTGATAAGAAGCAATATACAATAAGGGAGGAAAATCCGTGGGTAAAAGTTGGTGATGCCTTATTTTGTGAAATACCATTGCTCGGAATGCTTACAGGTTATTTATTTAATCCTACGTATTTACTAAAAGATACTAATGACAAACTCATTGTAAAGCTTAAAAAGAAAGCTTCGTTTTTTGGACGAGAATTTGAAATTGAAAAAATTGGACCAATGGATGCTGACGATGATGATCGTATTATGCTTGGTTTGATGATGATGATTCTTTTAGAAAGAAGAAGAGGTTAAGCTCTATGAGTTCATGCGATGAGTACGCTGGTAACAAAGTTAAGCACTGAAATGTGGACACTTTGCAGGCTTTTTATTGACGTTCCCATTATCGACGCAGATTGAGATCGCAATAAATATCTTAGGCATATTTTAGTTTAAAGCTTATTGTTTTCTTTGCGGAATTTTTTACATTTTAAATGCTGGAAAGAATAGTTGTGCTTGCTAACATACTAGCAATTAGACAACAAAATGATCTTTGTGGTACTTCAAAAAGACAAGACCACTTAAATTGCTGCGGTGACTTGACCACCTGTGCACGTGTTAACCATCAATTATTTTGTGAAATATTACCTTTAAGAATCCAGGTCTAGTACCTTGATTTCAACGCGCTGATTTCTCCTTCGACCTTCGGCATGTCGATTATTAGCAATAGGTTCTCTCTTGCCATATCCTTTATACTGAACTTGCTTCATTGGAATATCCTGATTGTACAGGAATTCGGCTACTGACTTGGCTCTTGCTTCACTCAATGAGTCACAAAATGCACGTGGAGGCCTATCGTTCGTATGTCCACCGATCTCAATAGTTACTTCTGGATAAAACTTCAGAAAGCTTGCTAGCTCTTCCAAGGCAGGTAGTGATTTTGGATTGACCTTTATGGAATCTGCATCGAAATACAGATTATTTACTTGGATAATCTGTCCCTTTTTAAGGGTTTTTCTATCTAGTTCGGAATTGATAACCATTTGTGGCTTAGCCCTTACAGGTTCCTTTACCTCATCTTGCTTGATTGGCGGCGTAACTTGTGTTGTCGTAGCGACAACCACTTCTTCTTCGACTTTTTTAGGCTCTTCTTTCTTTGGTGTTTCTTTTTTTGGCTCCTCGACTTGTGCTAAGATTTCCTCTTCACCAGGACATGTTGTCTGTACTATATCACTGGCATTGTCAATTAATAAATTTCCATTATATGGCACGAGTACTGGTACTTTGTAAAAGGCACTTATGGAGAAATACCTATGTGTTTGTTTAGGCTTGAAAGTGAATTCATACGTTTGCCACTCGCTGTTTTTTACGGGTGTAGATTCTGCTAAAAGCTCTCTTTTACCACATGGTGTAGATCCTCCGTAAATTCTAAGTACCACTGGCTTGGTGTATAATTTAGAGATCGCAGACTTAGGGTATGGGCTCATGTAATCCAGTGATCTAGATAGATCAATGCTAAAATTATAGCAGATTCCTCCTTCAAGCGGTTGTGGTAGTCTTTGTGTTACTGATTCATAGGTTTCATTATCTCTAACTACAAATCCTAGGAATGTAAAACCGTCGGATGAATTTTTTGCAACGCCAAATGATGGTTCTATAATAGGATTAGTGGGATCCATCCCAAGATGAATGTCAGGTGGTGTTTCATTAGGAAAATAAATTCTACCGCAATCTGACCAACCGCTGATTCTACTTCCACCTTGTCCACCTGAATGTGGCTTGTCTTCAAATGATGGATTATCAAGCTGGATGACCTGCTGAGCATCAACTTGCCAAGTAGCGACGAAACCTAAAATTATTAAAGTATAAATCTTGTACATATTAACTACCCTCAATTTTTCCAGATATAAACATCTGTATTCTGTATATAACAAATGTAAAAACTATCGATCAAAAATTTGCATTAAGACCTATTTTTACGATACTTATCAGTGTAACAACGATTAAATGAATAGAGTTTTATACATAAGTTGTTCCTAAACCGCTCAATTTAAGAGGAAATTAACGCTGAAGCGCTTTCAGGTCGTACAATCTTTTATCGACCGACTCATAATTGTGCCGTGTCTGCCAATACTTATTTTGGGGTGTATAACCTGTGAGGGTGTACTATCACAGGAAGGATATTCCGTCCTTTCGATAAATTTTTCTTTACGGCAGACCTGTACTTTGGGCGGAAGCCCATCACAAGAAATACTAATCAATAGTTAGGTTCAGCTAAGTTTCCCTTCTAAATAGAAGCGTTACCTGGCGTTCTAGGAAAAGGAATCACGTCTCTTATGTTCGCCATACCAGTGATAAATAATACTAATCTTTCAAATCCAAGACCGTATCCAGCATGCGGGCAAGTCCCATAGCGTCGAGTATCTAGAAACCACTGCATTTCTTCTTTTGGAACATTCATTTCGTCCATTCGCTGCTCCAGTACATCAAGTCGCTCTTCTCTCTGTGACCCTCCTACAATCTCACCTATTCCAGGGAACAAGATATCCATCGCAGCAACCGTTTTGCCATCATCGTTCATTCTCATGTAGAATGACTTAATATCTTTCGGATAATCGATAAGAATAACTGGTTTCTTAAAATGCTTCTCTACTAAATATCTCTCGTGCTCGCTCTGTAAATCTGCTCCCCATTCTTCGATCACAAACTGGAATTTTTTCTTCTTGTTTGGCTTCGAATTCATCAAAATTTTAATGGCTTCCGAATAGCTTACACGTTCAAAGTCATTGTCTATACAGAATTGTAATTTCTCAATCAAGGCTGGAGCTCTCTGGGCTTGCGGCTTAGATTTTTCTTCGTTTTCTAGTCTGTTTGCTAGAAATTCGAGATCGTCTGCGCAATTTTCTAGGCAATATTGTATTACATATTTCAACATGTCTTCCGCTAGATCCATGTTGTCGTGAATATCAGCAAATGCAACTTCTGGTTCAATCATCCAGAACTCAGCAAGGTGTCTTGAAGTATTCGAGTTTTCAGCACGAAAAGTAGGTCCGAAGGTATATACCTTGGATAATGCTAAAGCTGCTAGCTCGGCCTCTAGCTGCCCACTTACAGTCAAGTTTGTTGCTTTCCCGAAAAAGTCTTGCTTATAGTCTACTTCTCCATCTTCAGTTTTTGGTGCATCTTCAAGATTTAAGGTGGTGACCTGAAACATTTCGCCTGCTCCTTCTGCATCACTTCCAGTGATAATAGGACTATGTAAATAGTAAAATCCACGGTCGTTAAAAAACTTGTGAATTGCAAAAGAAATAGCGTGCCGTACTCGGAAAATAGCTCCGAAAGTATTCGTTCTGAAACGTAAATGAGCAATTTCTCTAAGGAATTCTAGGCTGTGTTTTTTAGGTTGTAGTGGGTACTTTGATGCATCAGAATCTCCTACGATTTCTACGGAATTCGCTTGTAATTCAACTGCTTGACCTGCACCTTGTGACTCTACCAATATTCCCTTTGCCACGATCGCGGCACCGGTTTTGATTCGTGAAAGTACCGCTTCGTCTGTCGTATCCCGATCAACAACAACTTGCATTGTTTTGATAGTTGTCCCATCACTTACTGCACAAAATTGATTGCCTCTAAATGTTCTTACCCATCCTTGAATAGTGTACTCCGCACCTACATTGGGTTTCGCGATTATTTCCTTTATTGTCATCATGTTTCCTTTATTTTGGGCTTTCGCCAAAAAAATGCCCTTAAAATATGGGCGCAAATATAATGTTTTATTAGATTTAAACTCACTAATTTCTGAGTGACCTTATGGATAATCCGAGGTATGGGTTATCTTCGCAGCCATGAATTATATTCAAGTTGAAAATGCATCGATTTCATACGGAGAAAAAGTCCTATTTAGGGACGTAGACTTGCTTGTGAATAAGGGAGATAGAATAGCTATGGTCGCTAAAAATGGGAGTGGGAAATCGACTTTCATGAAAATGATTAACGGCGATTTGGTTCCTGAAGGCGAGAATGCCAAAGTCAGTATCCGTAAAGACCTTAATATTGCTTATCTGCGGCAAGAGCCTGATTTTCGACCAGAGATGTCAGTGTTAGATACAATAATGGATAGCGATATTGCGGAGATTCAAGCAGTCAAGGAGTATGAAATTGCAGTGTCCAAAAATGATGCTGATGCCATTAATGAATGCGTTTCTAAAATTGAAGATCTCAAGGCGTGGGATATCGAAGCTAAAGTTAAAGAAGTGCTCTTTCGTCTGAAGATCGAAAATCTAAATCAAGCTATCGGTGAGCTTTCAGGTGGACAAAGAAGGAGAGTTGCTCTTGCTCAAATTTTGATTCAAAATCCAGATGTACTCATTCTTGACGAGCCCACAAATCATCTCGATATCGAAATGATCGAATGGTTAGAAGAGTATCTGAATTCTCCTTCTCTGACTTTATTTATGGTTACGCACGATAGGTATTTCTTAGAGCGTGTGTGTAATGTAATCGTGGAACTGGACGAAGGAAACTTTTATCATGTCAGAGGATCATATAGTGATTATCTTGAAAAAAGAGCGGATCGAAAAGCAAACGAATCCGTACGAAACGATAAATTAAATAAGCTCTTCAAAAAGGAGCTTGACTGGGTTCGTCGTCAACCGAAAGCAAGAGGTACGAAGGCGAAGTCTAGAGTTGAGCAATTCGAAAAATTAAAGGAGGAAAAGAATAGTTTTAAATACGAATCCATAATGAAATTCCATATTGTTCCTGAACGAATGGGAAGTAAAATTGCAGAATTTCATAATGTTTCTAAGTCGTTCGGTGACAAAAACCTCATAAAGAATTTTTCATATAAATTTAAGAAAAACGAGCGTGTAGGGATAGCGGGAGTAAACGGATCAGGAAAGTCAACCTTTATCAATATGTTGACTGGTGAATTAGAACCAGATCAGGGAAAGTTGATCATAGGTGAAACTGTGAAATTTGGGTATTACAATCAAGAAGGATTGGATGTTTCTCAAGATAAGCGTGTGATAGATGTTGTGCGCGATATCGCTGAATATATTCCATTAGAGAAGGGGATGAAGATGTCTGCAGAGACTTTGCTAGAGCGTTTTTTGTTTCCGCGACCTCAACAGCAGGTTTATATTTCTCAGTTGAGTGGAGGAGAGAAAAGGCGACTGTATCTACTTACTATCCTTATTACGAATCCTAATTTTTTAATTCTAGATGAGCCTACCAATGATCTAGATATCATGACATTGAATATTCTGGAAGATTATTTGATGGAGTTTCCAGGGGTGCTTGTCATTATTACGCATGATAGATACTTCATGGATAAGTTGACAGATCACATTTTTATTTTGGAAGGAGAAGGAAAGGTAAAGGATTTCAATGGGTCGTATTCTGAATGGAAAACGAGACAAGCAATTGCTCTTGAAGAATCTCGAAATGCACCTGAACCAGCTTCGACTAAATCGGTAGATAAAAGCAAGAAGGCACCAGAGCAAATTATCAAAAATAATGTCAAGCGAATAGAAAAGAAACTTGCCGATAAGGAAAAAGAAAAGGCTAAACTGAGTAAGGAGCTAAATGATAATCTAGAAAATATGGATAAGCTGAATGAGCTTTCTGTGAAAATTGGTGCAATCGTTAAAGAAATAGAAGCTCTAGAAGCTGAGTGGGAAGAATGGGTAGAGCAGTTGTAGGTGATTTGTGCTAAAACTTTTAAAGAGTTGATCGCTGTTGCTTCTCTCAAGCTCTTTTGCTTTTTTATGTAAAACTGTGGAGCTGCTCTAGCGTCTTTGGAAACTGCCAGTTTGTAAAATATATAGTTAGTCATTATCTTAGTGAAAAATACTAACCATGGGAGACTTTAATAATGAAAGCAATTCGTCAGGCTACGCCGACCAAGAATCAAACGAGAAATCTTCTGATGGATTTAATAAAACCTGGACTATTGTCTTGACGGTAATATTTGTAATTCAATTTATCATAAAGTTTTCTCAAGGAACTAATGTACAAGCATTCATATATCTTGGTTTGTCAATTTTCTTTATTTGCTATTTGCTATTTAAGAGCGAGTAATACCAATTTTGGTGTAAAATGTAGTATAGATTTCGATCCAAATATATACGTGAATTTATACTCGAATTTATATAGTGCGGTCATATCAGTAGATATAGCGAATGAATGACTGTTCTTGACGTAGCAAGAATTTCGTAGTTGAAGTCGAAAAAAAGGGAACGAAATAAAACTTAATGTTTCATGAAGGCTGAACGACGAAAATTTATGATTTAGCACAAATACAACTGATAGCTTAAAGCAGAATTAAATATAATAACTATGGAAAGTCACATTCTACATCACGACAAACAGAGATTTGAACCCAAAGACAAAGTGTGTCTGTTTTGCAAAAAGAGCTCTCTTAACAGGAATATGGAGGATAATTTGTTTACTCCAGTTTACGCTGTTCAGGATCGCACTAATCTCTTGGTTTATAGCAATGTCAAATTTAAGAAAATAGATGTAGGTGTTCCCAGATGTGAAAACTGCCGTAGAGTGCATTCTACGGTTAGTATTATCTCAAACATAGCGATCTTTTTCGCAGTTATCACAACTTTAGTTTTACCAATATACTTGAGCGTTGAATTTAATTTTTCGACAATAGGACTAGTTATAGCGCTTGCTTTAACTTTCGGTGTAGTAGTTTTAATTGCTATGGGTGTAGAAAAAGGACTGCTTGCTATGTATGATGTAAGAAGTAAAAAGGATGGTAGTTTGAAGGATCCACTTATAAAAGAGTTTTTAAGAGGAGGATGGTCGTTAAAAAGACCAACTGCATAGTGCAGTAAAGTTTTCAACACACCATCTTTGCACGTTTACTTCTTCCACTTTATTCCGCATCCTACCGAAGGATACTGCACTTCTGTAACAGCTTCTTTAGCTACTACCGCGTCAATAGCTGCACGTAGATCTGTTCCCGTTACAGGAATTCCATTTCCGGGTCTTGACTCATCAAGTCTTCCTCGATAAACAAGTACATCATTCGCGTCAAAGACATAGAAGTCTGGTGTACAAGCTGCATCATATGCTTTAGCTGCTTCTTGCGTTTCATCGTATAAGTACGGAAATGAAAACTCCAGTTCGTTGGCAAGGATTGACATTTTCCCTGGGCTATCGTCTGGATAGTTCATCACATCATTGCTACTGATTGCAACAACTCCCATTCCTTTGGCTTGGGCATCGATTCCTAGCTGCACTAGCTCATCCATAATATGAATCACAAATGGACAGTGGTTACACATGAAGATTACTAGGGTGCCATGTTCTCCTTTTACATTTTCGAAAGTCACTTGTTTTTCAGTAACGACGTCAGTAAGATTGAAGTTGGGAGCTTTCGTTCCTAGATCTAGCATATTGGATGGAGTCAGTGCCATGTTTTTTATTTTAATTGAATGTGTAAATATAGAAATTGTCACTTTTGTTCATCAAAAGTGCTAACTCCTTTCACGTATTTGTCAACAACTTCGATTTCTGTCGCGGTTTCTGCGCCTGAGAATCCTGTTATGAGATCGTCCTGTAATTTAGCTTTTGCCGTCAACATATACTGTGAAGCCAAGGGTTCGTATGACCAATGCCACTTCTCTTCCTGATATCCATGAGGCCGAGCTTCTCCTATTTCTGTATAAGGTCTAAAAAATCCGTATGAAGTCGCATTTTCCAATAACCATGTGTATACTTTTAAGCCTTCTCCCGACTCAAAATAGCTATTTTCGAACGCATTGAAATCAATGTCTGTACCCCAGTGATGTCTACTTGTGCCAGGCATAGACGAGTAGTTTAAAATCTTAAGGGCTCTGTCTTTAGGATTCGGGATGGTCTGGCTGAGATCTTGCCCTGAAACCTTAGTTGCTCCTGTCCACTTTCTTTCCCAGATTCCACGTTGGTAATCGAAATTCCGAGTAGCAGATCGTATGATCAACTTCACATCATCTCTTTGGGCATGAGCCCACATTTTTTTGAATGCTTCATAAGCTTCTCTATGAAGAAACATACCCTCTCTATCCGCATACAACGCTTCTACCAGTACAAATGAATGATCATCTTTCGGAGAAAATTTACCCATTACTTTTTGTAAGGGAATAGGAGTTACCTCCAAAGGTTTTGTCGAATCATTCTGCTTTTTGTCCATAAATTGTGCCTCGACTTTGGCTTCCTGTTTACATGCAAAAATAGATAACGCACACAAGAGCACGACTAAAATTCTCATACAGGATCTGCTAGTTTAGTTTCAGAAATAAATAGTTGCTTCTCTTTTATTATGTCTACAAGTGTGCCTGGTATTAAGTTTTCCCAGCCATCTTTTCCAGACTTAATCAATTCTAGTACTTTGTATGGGAAAATATGTAGAAGATCTTCGTTGTAATCTCTGATTGGCACAATTTGGTGACTATCTAGTAGATGTTGGTACAAAAACTTTATTCCAGCTGGAACAGGAAGATTTCCAGCATTAAGAAGACCGGCATCTTCTTGCTGAGCTGGATAAACGTAAATCTTAATATTACGGGTGAATAGTTCTCCAAAAGCAACTAGCAATCTTCCGTCACTATTATTGTAGAACTTTTCATTGATAATTTCCAAGAGTTCATGTGCTCCGATTACTAAACCTAGCCTCTTGATCCTGTAATCATTCAGGTAATTGATAAGCATTTGATGATTCGAGCAGTTTGATACAATTACTCTATGGCCAAGACCGCAAAGTAACTCTGTTCTATCCATGAAATCCCGCTCATTAATTTCTCCATCGTTCAATAAGCTATCCAAGGTAAGCTCAGTAAGAACGTACGATTTACTAGCATCGCCTTCTGGTTCATTAGTAAATTGTTCAAAACCTGTCTTGATTACGTCGTTAGTAACTAAGGTCGGTGGTCGGAAGTTACCTCGAACGACCATCACTGATTTCTTGTATAAAAACTCAGATGCATGTTGTGCCCTTTTATTGGAATCGAAGATCGCTACATCAGTCAAGCCATGTTTTACCAAGTATAGCGATAAAATTCGGTCATCAAGTTCCGGGAATTCTGGGCCTGAAAGACGTATCATATCTATGTGAACTCTGCCTTCTAGCCCATCCTTTAGAGATTTTACGAACCTCTCGATATCTTGATTGTGATGATAGCATGCATACAGCATATTCACCCCAAGGACCCCAATTGCCTCTTGCTGTAATCGATTGTCATGGTCTAGCATCTTCACATGAATGATGAGATCATTCGGTTTCGAACATGGTTTTAGTTGGAATCGAATCCCAAGCCAGCCATTTCCTTTTATCGTTTTTTGATAGTTTATGGCAGCGACGGTATCGGCAAAAACAAAGAAAGTTGTATCAAGTCGACAGGTGGATAACCTCTCATCTAGTAGGTTGTATTCGTGATCGAGCATGGTGTATACTCTATTTTCACATACATATCTTCCTGACTTTTCAGGGCCGTAAATTTGGTCGCTATAAATCTTATCGTATGCAGACATGGTTTTTGCAATCGTTCCTGCTGCAGCTCCAGCTTGGAAGAAATTTCGTGCAACTTCTTGACCTGCACCAATCTCAGCAAAAGTTCCGTAGATACTCTGGTTTAAGTTGATTTCGAGTGCCTTTTGCTCGGTCTTTAAGATCTGTTCATTCTTTGTCATAAACTATTACTTAGTTGTTTAACGGCTCTGCGGCCAAAAGTATTTGCTACGTTACTCTTTTAACTTTTGTTGCTGTATGTAAAATACAGAGGCTTAACTATTAGCTACTTGAGCAAATGATTAAGCCTCTTTATACCTATATTTTTTGGGGTTTAACCCCAAAAATCACTTAAAAGCATTAAGTCCTGTCACATCCATTCCTGTAATCAGCAAGTGAATGTCGTGCGTCCCTTCATAGGTTAATACAGTTTCCAAATTCATCATGTGCCTCATAATAGGGTATTCATTAGTGATGCCCATTCCTCCGTGTATCTGTCGAGATTCTCTTGCTATTTCCAAAGCCATATGAACGTTGTTTCTCTTGGCCATTGAAATTTGAGCTGGTGTAGCTTTACCTTCATTAGCCAATGTTCCTAGTCTCCAAGCTAATAGTTGAGCTTTAGTGATTTCAGTAATCATTTCAGCTAATTTCTTTTGAGTGAGTTGGAAGCCTGCAATTGGCTTGCCAAATTGTTCTCTTTGCTTACTGTATCTCAAGGCAGAATCGTAGCAATCTAAAGCAGCACCAATTGCACCCCATGCTATACCATACCTTGCTTTTGATAGACAAGAAAGTGGGCCTTTTAACCCTACGACGTTTGGTAAAATATTTTCCTTAGGTACTCTTACATCCTCAAAAACTAGTTCACCTGTAATTGATGCTCGAAGCGACCATTTACCATGAATCTCGGGTGCAGAAAATCCTTCCATTCCTTTCTCAACAATAATTCCCTGTATTTTTCCTTCAGGATTCTTTGCCCAAACAACTGCTATGTCTGCAACAGGTGAATTCGTGATCCACATTTTTGCACCGTTCAGAATTACATGATCTCCGTCATCCTTGAAGTTGGTGATCATTCCACTAGGGTTCGATCCGTGATCAGGTTCTGTAAGGCCAAAACATCCTATATACTCACCTGAACCCAATTTCGGTAAATATTTTCTCCTTTGCTCTTCAGACCCAAATCTGAAAATAGGGTACATTACTAGCGAGCCTTGTACAGAAGCCATTGATCGAACTCCCGAATCACCTCTCTCAAGTTCTTGCATAATTACTCCGTATGCAATTTCATCCATTCCGCCACCTCCATACTCAGCAGGAATTGATGGTCCGAAGGCGCCTATGTCAGCTAGCCCTTTGAATAAATGGTGAGGGCATTCTGCTCTGTGAGAATACTCTTCAATGATAGGAGAAACTTCTTGTTTTACCCACTCTCTTACAGCATCACGTGCTAGAAGATGGTCCTCACTTAATAGGTGATCAACGTTATAATAATCATGACCTTCGTAAAGATCTGTCTTTTGTGATTTATTTATTGTGCCGTTCAAATTAGAATTCATTGATTAGGTTTTTAAATTCAACGCAAAATTACATAATTAATATGCGATGAGAATATAGATTGTGGCGATTTCCTTTTTATAATTTACATAAAGTAGTGAAACAGTATTTATGCACTAATAAGTTCATTTTTTGGCTAGCTTAAACCCGAATTATGCATTAGGTTTTCGTGATGAGAGCTTAAAATGCAAAGAGAATGGGAGCTCAACAGTTCTTTTGAGGCGCAGGCGTGGTCCCCATCACGGTGAGCATCAAAA
>CALBVQ010000143.1 GCA_937969485.1 uncultured Saprospiraceae bacterium
CAGAATTGGTATTACTACTAGAGATTTACTTATTTTTGAAAGAAAACCATGTCTAGAAATTGTGTGATCATACCTGCCAGATACAATTCCTCTCGCTTTCCTGGGAAATTACTCGAGACTATAAATGGTAAAAGTTTACTAGAATATGCCTTCCACAACGCGATGAAATCAAGTCTAGTGTCGAAAGTACTTATAGCTACGGACGATCATAAGATCGCCGAGCATTGCGAAAAGCGACAGCTCGATTACATGATGACACGCAAGGATCACATCAGCGGAACAGATCGTGTCGCTGAAGCAGCAAATTTCCTAACGGCAGAATTTGAGACCATAATCAACCTACAAGGTGATGAACCCATGGTTACGCCCAAAGAAATAGAAACCCTGATCCACTTAATCTCTGCCAAGAAAACTGGAATCTCAACGCTGTACGCCATAAAAACAGGCGATCCCTCTAATCCCAACGAAGTCAAACTCGTCACTAGAGCGGATTCCCAAGTCCTGTACTTCTCACGAAGTCCTATCCCACATAATAGAGATAACAATATTCCCACAACCTACAAGCATCACATCGGGATGTACGGCTTTCGTCCATCTGTATTGCAAGAAATCTCCCATCTTGGAGAAGGGCACTTAGAGAGTTTAGAAAAGCTAGAGCAATTAAGATGGATGGAAAATGGATATGAGATCTATGCTGCCGAAGCCCATTATACTGGTTTTGGTATTGATACGCCTGAGGACCTTGCTAGGGCAAGGAAGCTAATGATTCCTTAGGCTCGTCCCTAGCTCAGGGCGAGTAATGAATGTGAGGTAATTGTCCTACCTTGAAAGTGGTAGGACTTTGATTAATTTCTAATTGACTTTTACAGCGCTTGCAAAATATCATATTGCGTAATAATCGCCACGTCACCTTTCGCATCTTTCGTAAGTACTGCTGGTGTATCCTTATTGATGTAGCGATTCAATGAACGGCAAGCCATATCATTGTCGACAAACGGAAATGCGTCACCCATAATCTCACTCACTGGCTGATCAGAATTCTTCATAGGACTGTCCAAAATATAATTCAAAACAGCCGATTCTGTCACAGAACCAATCACCTCGCCGTTCTCCATTACAGGAATCTGAGAAATGTCTTTGCTTTTCATTAACTCCAGCGCCTCCTTCACTTTGGTAGATTTATCAACGCTCAAAAACTCGTCGTGAGACTTCATGCGCAAAAGATCTTTTACCTTCAATTCATCATCAAGAAAATCTCTTTCTCGCATCCAATCATCATTATATACCTTCCCTACATACCGACTTCCGTGATCGTGCAAAATCACCACTACCACGTCTGTAGGCTTTAATTTATCTTTCAATTGCAACAAACCAGCAATCGCCGATCCAGCTGAATAACCCATCATAAGGCCCTCTTCTTTCGCTAGACGTCGAGTGTAGACTGCTCCGTCCTTATCCGATACCTTTTCAAAAAGGTCAATGATATCAAAATCCACATTCTCAGGTAAGATATCCTCTCCTATCCCTTCCGTTATGTACGGATAAATTTCCTTTTCGTCAAACTCGCCAGTTTCCTTATATTTTTTGAAGACACTACCGTAGGTGTCAATTCCCCAAAGTTGTACATCCGGATTTTGCTCCTTCAAGTATTTTCCAGTCCCGCTAATCGTTCCTCCAGTTCCCACTCCCACCACGAGGTGCGTGATCTTTCCTTCCGTCTGCTTCCATAACTCAGGACCTGTAGATTCATAATGTGCCTGCGTGTTAGACTTATTGTCGTACTGATTCAACCAACATGAATTAGGGATTTCCTTTGACAATTTTTCTGCCACACTGTAATACGACCTTGGATCGTCAGGAGTAACGTTAGTGGGGCATACGATAACTTCCGCTCCCATAGCCTTCAGAATGTCAATCTTTTCTTTCGATTGCTTGTCGGAAGTAGTAAAGATACATTTGTAACCTTTCACAACCGAAGCAAGAGCGATTCCCATACCAGTGTTCCCACTCGTACATTCGATGAAAGTTCCACCAGGCTTGATTAACCCTTGATCAATCGCATCTTCTACCATCTTAAGACCCATTCTATCCTTAATCGAGTGACCGGGATTAAATGATTCAACCTTAGCATAAACTGCACAAGGTACTTCAGTAGTAAGTTTGTTTAAACGAACCAAAGGTGTATTTCCGATGGTCTCTAGAATATTATTTTTTACGTCCATTTTATTTGTCTAATTCGCGGACAAAGATAGCATTCTTTTAGCAACCCTAAAGGTATGGGTGTACTTCCTTTTGTCCTTATTGTAGATTCCTTGCTGATCTATGGAATCGATGCGGACTTGACCTGAAGCATGGATAATTTTTCCATCTCCTATCATAATTCCAACGTGAACAATTTTCCCTTCATCGTTTTCGAAAAATGCCAAATCTCCTACTATAGCTGAATTGACAAAGTCAATGACTTCACCCACATTTATTTGTTGGGAAGCATCACGAGGTAAACCCTGACCTAGCAGTGAGTAAACAACCTGAGTAAAGCCACTACAGTCAATCCCAAAAATAGAACGTCCGCCCCATAAATACGGTGCGTGCATAAATTTCATAACGATCCTCATGAAAAAATCTATGGTTATTTCAGTGTTGGAACTCGGCGAAGTAACAGCGCCATTATACAGATATTTTTCGTCGTGAATATATAGATGCATCCCGTCGTATGACGGTAGTCTACTGCCCAATAAAATAGGAAAAGCTTCTTTTTTCGATGAAATCATACCCGCCACATCCATACTATAAATGGCAGTATCTTCATGTTGCAAGCACTCCTCTTTAGTAAGGCGGACGACCTGTTTTGAATCTATCCAACCCTCATATCCATCGTGTCTACAGCGTATTTTCATCCATTCATTGTGCTTTTTCACAAGCACTTCCACAGTCTCTCCAAAAAGCAACTGAGTAACCATCTCTTCCACATCGCCAGCTCTCCTGCGCACTGGAACAGTAGCGACAACGCATACAGCAAACGGAAGCTGACCGCGAGCAATAGATTTACCTTTCTTTTTGGGTTTTCCCATCAATAAAAATGATTATGATCAAGGTATCTACTGCATAAACTGTACCATTTTTATTGAATCAATTTAATTATTTTGACTTCCGTCAAAAATGAAAAAACAATTTTTACGTTCTTGGTTTGTACCTTTGTAAAAAATCACTGTATGAACATTGTCCGTTTGGTCGCTATTTTGTTGATTACCCCTGCCCTATTATTTGCGCAGGATCCTGATTTTTCTCAACAATACGCAACACCGCTGAACCTTAATCCAGCGCTCGCAGGTAACTTTAATGGCACCTATCGAGTTGGTGGAATGTATCGAGATGCTTGGAGAGCAGCTAGTCCAGTCCCTATTGCTACCTATGTTTTTAATGGCGAGTATAGATTCCAGTTGGGGCCCGACAAAAAGAATAACGACTACGGAGCTGCAGGGCTGAAGTTTTTTTCGGATCGTACGTCTATCATCGAACACAATACGAATGCAATATCTGCACTTTTCGCCTTTCATAAGTCTTTGAGCGATTATAGTCGACAATATTTAAGCATAGGATTTGAAGTTGGAATCACACAGAAAAACATCAACTATGAGAATTTGAATTTCGAAGACGAGTACAACGGGATTAATGGTTTTCAAGGATTCACTACTGAAGAATTACAAGCCAATAATTTTGGTTATGGAGACTACTCTATGGGTTTGAATTACTTTTCGGAGATCAACAAGAAGAACGATTTGAGTGTGGGAGTTACGGCAAAACATTTGAGTAACCCCAATGTCAGTTTTTGGAGAGCAAGTGACTCTCAAGATCCAGATCTAGAGAAAGTCAACAGACTGGGGATTTTATTGGGACTACAGGCCGTGACACGTCATCAATTGAGTTATGCGGTTAGTATACATCCTCGCATTATAGGAAAGTATCAAGGAGGGGCTTTCGCCCAAATATTTGGTGGCTCGACAGTTCGGTATGACTTTAACAATTTCAATAACTCGGCGGTACATGCGGGATTATTTGCTCGTGTGGCGAGTACTGAAGGTAGTTTTGGATTAGCGCACGTGGTACCCTTCTTTGGCTTTGAGGTAAACAACATGCTAATGGGAATCAGTTATGACATCAACATCAATGATGCGTTGATGAATAGCCAAGGCGTGGGAGTATTGGAATTTTCGGTAAGTTATACTGGCGAGGTGGAGGAAGACAGTGCGTGGTGTCCAGAGTTTTAGGGAGCGTGGGGTGATGGAATTAAAGTACTTGTAATGTGGATGCGGGAAGGGGGTTAGTACATAAATCGTCTCTCCTAGTGAAACGTACGAGATGTGATTTTATGTCGCATGTTACCTTCTGC
>CALBVQ010000144.1 GCA_937969485.1 uncultured Saprospiraceae bacterium
ATGGGTACAAGCAAATAATTATTCTAAGTGGAGATCAAACAGAGTAAATGAAGGGATCCTTATGAAAAGAGGAATCTTAAATCCTTCTCCTGATCAAGCTGATAGTAATAGTTTCGATACAGATGCGTACTTAAACGGTCAATATGACGGAAACGTAAGAAAGAACTTAGAGGACCTTAAGACAGGTGGTGAAAGACCAGTTAACTTTAGTGATGGTATCCTTTTACCTGATTACAGGTTGCCAACAGAAGCAGAATGGGAATATGCTGCTTTAGCATTACAAGGAAACCAGGCAGCTTCTAAGGATGAGATAATAACTGATAGAAGATGGTTCCCGTGGGATGGAAATACTGCAAGATACAAGGTAAGAGACAAGTACCAAGGTCAGATGCTTGCAAACTTTAAGAGAGGTAGAGGTGATTACATGGGTATGGCTGGTGCATTGAATGATAAAGGTCACATAACTGTTGAAGTAGATAAAAATTATCCGAATGATTTCGGATTGTACAATATGGCAGGAAACGTTAGTGAGTGGACTGCAGATGTTTACAGACCTACAACTTCAACAACTTTGAGAGACGCTGAGAATCACGATTTAAATCCATTTAGAGGAAACGAATACCGTGAAATCATTCTTGACGAAGACGGAAGACCTGTAGATAAGGATAGCTTAGGTTACCTAAAAACACGACCTGTTGAAGATACATTGATAGCTGGAAGAGAGAACTATAAGAAAGCTGATGTAAAAAACTATCGTGATGGTGATGATGAGACAATTACTTATGAGTTTGGTAAGTATACACTAATCAACGATAAGTCTAGAGTTATTAAAGGTGGATCATGGGCAGATAGATTATTCTGGTTAGCTCCTGGTACACGAAGATTTATGGACGAAGAGACATCAAGCAAGACAGTAGGATTCAGATGTGCAATGATACGTGTGGGTGGACCTTCTGGAAATGAAGATTCTTCTGGAAATGAATTTAAAGCAAGAAAACCAGTGAAACGAAGATATTAATAATTTCTTTGTAGAAAAAAATAAAAAGCTTCCCATAATTTTGGGGAGCTTTTTTTTATATATGGAAGTATGGATATTAAAGATTTATATAAACGATTTCTGAAATGTAGTTCGGTAAGTATTGATACGAGGACTTTACTACAAGATGCACTGTTCTTTGCTATTAAGGGTGATAATTTCGATGGCAATCGGTTTGCCCAGGCGGCGATTGAAAAGGGAGCTAAATATGCAGTTGTAACTGATGAAACCCTTGTAGGAGATCAGTTCATTCTTGTTGCTGATTCACTTTTAGCACTGCAAGAGCTCGGTAACTACCATAGAAAGAAACTAGATGATACGATCTTTCTTTCCTTAACGGGAAGTAATGGGAAAACGACGACTAAAGAGTTAATCTCACATCTTCTAAGTGAAAAGTATAAGGTTCAGCATACATCAGGAAATTACAATAATCATCTTGGCGTTCCGCTCACTTTGCTAGGGATAAAAAGTTCAACTGAAATTGCAGTAATTGAAATGGGTGCAAATCACCTATTGGAAATAGCCAATCTATCCAAAATTGCAGAGCCAGACTATGGCTTAATCACTAACATTGGCCGAGCGCACATTGGCGAGTTTGGTGGAAAAAAGAATATTATTAAGGCCAAGACTGAATTGTATGATTTCCTAAAGAGCCACAGCAGACCTATATTCTTTAATGACGATAATGAGATTTTGGTAAAGTCATTGGGAGGATATGAGAACAAACTTAGCTATTCGCAGCTATGTGATAGGTATAGATATAATCTTTTGGGCTTACAGCCCAAAATTTCTTGCTCGATAGATGGAGTAGAATGTACTCTAGATCTAGGTGGTGAACACAATGCTGAAAATCTTAGATGCGCAATTGCAGTTGCTTCACACTTTGGGCTTGACCCAAATCAACTACGAAGAGGTATCTCAAGTTTTCGAGCACCAGAAAATCGGTCACAGTGGATAAATACACGGAGAAATAAAGTTTTTCTAGATGCTTATAATTCGAATCCAGATAGTATGAATGCTGCTGTGGAATACGTTCTAAGTACTAAAGATGAATCCATTGCTATTGTGCTCGGAGAAATGCTTGAGCTGGGTGAGTACTCTGTACAAGAGCACACAGATTTGTATGAGCTTCTAGAATCTAAAGGAGTAGACTTTTACTTGATTGGTGAAAGCTATATGCATATCGATTCAAGTAAAGTTTTTGCAACACTTGAGGAATACACCGCACGGGAGAATTTAGACTTATGGAATGGCAAGACGGTACTACTCAAAGGAAGTAGAGGAATGAAGATGGAGCGTTTATTGGATTACCTATAAGGTTTCAATCAGACGATTTGGTATTTCATTATTACAAGCCATTTCGTAATCTTTAAAGCTACAAGGGATGAGAACTTTCTCGTCATGATGAGATTTTATCCACCATCTCCCAGATTTTTTTGCCTTGATAAAAGATAAAGGGGACTCTAATCCTTCTATATCCACTACGAATTCGTTGAAATCTTCATTACTATCGATATTTTCTTTGTAGCAGTTGTCACGAGCGTCAATGAAGTACCATAGACCTTGCGCTATCAATTGGGCACTAACTCTATTAAAATCATACTGAGATTCATAACCTGTAATAAAAATCGCTTTGAGGCTATCGTTGTAACCAAAGTATCTAAATAATTGAGTGTAGTTTTCAGCATCAAGTCCGCATGGCGAAGTTTCCTGTTGACCAGGCACTTCACTTTGCTTCATTACATTAAGGTCAAATTGTATAGTATCGACATTTCTAGTTAATGGTTCAGCTTCCTCAATAGAGGCAGTGATTTCAGCTAGACGAATAACGTATTTGTTATTTAGAAGTGCTAAGGGAACGTAATGGCCTTGTACACCCATAGAGTATACGGAAGTACATTTTGCATAGTCATTGGCAGAGTAAGGGGCACTTTTCTTTCCACAAAAGAGGCTAGAAAAAGATTTATGAAAACTATTTAGAGCAAAATGAAATGTATGAATTAATTCTTGGTTGTTCGTCACAACGATAGGAATTAACTTGCTTTCAAGAAGTTCGTTAAATAAGTTTATTAGAAAATTAGTGTCTGAATTTCTGATTTCACCAAGGTCGGCGAAAAATAAATTATCAAAATGGTGGTACATTTCGTAAAATTGTGCTCGAATGAAGTTCATGTGATCAGAATTGTCACTTAAAATTACAATTTGACAGTCATCAAGCTGAGGAAAAAGATCCTTATGTATCTTGATGGAACGACCAATGGATTCAGGTGACAGATCTGCTAAACCCTCAGTAATAGAAGGTGATACTTTTCGAAGCCAATTTTCTAGCATAACAAATTATATTTTTAGCAAATATAAAAAAGATTGATTTAAAACATAATACGCTTTATAAAAAGATTTAATATGAATGATTTACAACAAACATTGGAAGAATATAAATCGAAAGCGCCAGAAGTGCTTTTTGAATGGAATGATCAAGAAACAGACGCAAGGGGTTGGATAGTAATAAACTCCTTGAAGAACGGAGCTGCAGGAGGAGGAACAAGGATGAGGAAGGGGTTAACCAAGGAGGAAGTAGTTTCATTAGCAAAAGTGATGGAGATTAAGTTTTCAGTTTGTGGCCCTCCCATTGGCGGCGCTAAATCAGGAATTGATTTTGACCCCAATGATCCGAGAAGGGATGATGTTTTAAAAAGGTGGTATAAAACTGTAATTCCTATCCTGAAGAGCTATTATGGAACAGGTGGTGATCTAAATGTAGATGAACTTAGAGATGTTATTCCAATCACGGAAGATTTAGGATTGTGGCATCCTCAAGAAGGAATCGTGAACGGACATTTGAAAAGTAGCGAAGGAGAGCGAATAAATTTGTTAGGGCAACTACGGTTTGGTTGCGCAAAAATTATAGAGGATCTGTCTTATGTGCCAGACTCAGATTCGCGATATGCTGTAGCAGATATGATTACAGGATATGGCGTTGCAGAATCAGTTAAGCATTTTTATGATATCTTTAAAGGGAACGATATTTCTAACAAGAAGGTTATAATACAGGGTTGGGGTAATGTGGCATCTGCGGCAGGTTATTATTTGGCGAGATTAGGAGCGAAGATAGTAGGTATAATAGATATTGCTGGAGGCGTTATCAATGAGGATGGATTTAGTGTAGAGCAGGTGGAGGAGATGTTCATTAATAAAGAGAATAATAAATTAACTGCTGCAAATATGATGTCATTTAGTGAAGCAAATGAGAAAATGTGGGACGTGTCATGCGATATTTTTATTCCAGGGGCAGCTTCTAAGATAGTTAGCAGGTCTCAAGTAGACAGGATGATTGCAAATAACTTGGAAGTTATTTCATGTGGAGCCAATGTTCCATTTGTTGATGACAAGGTGTTTTTTGGAAAAACGGCGGTAGAAATTGATGAAAAAATAGCACTAATACCTGATTTTGTAGCAAACTGTGGCATGGCGAGAGTTTTTGCGTACTTGATGCAGAATGATGTTGAACTTACCGATAAAGCAATATTTTCGGATGTATCTAATGTCATAAGAGATTACTTGTCAATAATTTATAACAAAGAAAACACATTAACACATATTTCAAATAGGTCACTCTTACATTCAATATTACATGGCTAAGTATAAAAAGAGCGTTAAATTTTTGCTTTTTCTTGCGCTTACCTAAATAAATAAGTAAGTTTGCGTTAACTTTTAAATTTTATGTCAATTAAATTATTCCCTATGTTAAATCGAATTTTGCTAGTTATTGGACTAGTAACCTTCATCGGACTATCAGGTCACTCACAAGACGATACCTGGTCAAAAGCAAATGTTACAGACGACATGACTGTCGATTCTGATCAAAACAAAAAATGGCGAATGGGTCAGTATAACTACTCGGCTCGACCAAAGCATGCAACAGAAATTGGACTTCATTTTGGACATTTCCATATTAATGGTGATGTTCCTTCTGATTTACCTTCTGGTTTTGGAGTTGGTGTGCACTTAAGAAGAGCTATTAATTATGTATTCTCTTGGAGAGCAAATTTACAGTATACAACTGCTAAAGGTTTGGATGGTAGAGAATCGTTAGTAAATGTTTTAAAAAGAGATAATACTACTCTTAACTTTCCTGGGTATGCAAATGATAGCAGACTTTATAGAAATTTCAGAGCAAATAATATCCAAGGATCTGTAGAAATCCTAACAAATATTGGGAATTTATTGTTTCACAAGCCTAGAAATAAGTGGAATTTTTATGCTGGTATCGGTGTTGGCTTAACTAGTGCTGATGTAAGAATGGATTACTATAATGGAGATACTCCTTATAATAATGATGCCGTGATTGGTGTTGAAAACAGCAGAGCTAAAAGAGCTGACATTAAAGGAATCTTAGATGGTACATACGAGAGCCAAGCAGAAAATGATAGAAATGTAACTGGAATCTTATTCGATAATGGATTCATCATTCCATCATTTGTAGGATCAGTTGCCGTTTCAAGAAAAATAAATAAGAGAATAAATATCTCATTAGAGCACCAATTTTGGGCTCAGGATTTTGATAAGTGGGATGGTC
>CALBVQ010000145.1 GCA_937969485.1 uncultured Saprospiraceae bacterium
TTATCGTTCATTACTTCTAGAGGATTATTAGCCGATTTTCTAGAACTTGAACACATGTAGAATAGTTTTCAATTGAACCCGAATTACGCATCAGGTTTTCGACACTAGAGCTTAAAATGCAAAGAGAATGGGAGCTCAACAGTTCTTTTGAAGCGCTGGCGTGGTCACCATCACGGTGATCATCAAAAGAGCTGGACGTCCCCGTTGTCGAAGCAGTTTCAGCTCGTAATAGATATCTTATACCAATTCTGTTTTAAGGTTTCACTTTATTTTCAAGAATTATTAAATCAAGTACAAGGCAGAAAACGCAAGGATAGCCTTAGCTATCATGAGTATTTCTAACGAAGTAGTTGCTTTTATAAACTTGAAAATATGCGAAATTCTAAAACAGAATTGGTATTAATACATATTTCGGATGTAAAGCAAGCGAATCTCGAAACCAAGGAGAGAGAGGCATAGCTATCGCAACTGAATCACTACTATTGCATTAGTAAAATTCATGCCCTGAATTCAAATTTAAATGGTTATTGGTATAAGACTCTTGATATCCTAATGAAAAATAAAAGAGGCTCCTACCTTTACGATAAGAACCTCTTTAACTCTTAAAATGATTAAAGTTTAACTCAATTCTTCACGAATTTTGTTCAACGCACTTCCTGCACGCACCCAGTCAATCTGTGCTGCATTATAGGTGTGAGCTACTTTAAATTCTTCAGAAGTTCCATCTGCATGATCTAAACGAATTGTCAGAGGTTTGTCTGCCGTAAATTCATCAAAATCTATAATCGAAACTTTATCGTCTTGTCGTATCTTTTCATAATCTGCCGGATCCACAAAAGTTAATCCCAACATTCCCTGCTTTTTCAAGTTTGTCTCATGAATTCTTGCAAAAGATTTAACGACAACAGCATTTACTCCAAGAAATCTTGGTTCCATCGCTGCATGTTCTCTAGAAGAACCTTCTCCGTAATTATCTTCTCCAAATACTATAGTTGAAATACCAGCTTTTTGATAAGCAATTGCCGATTCAGGCACTGCCATATACTCGCCAGTTTCATAATTTAGTACTGTATTTGCCTTATCGTTAAACGCATTGATTGCTCCTATCAAACAGTTATTAGAAATGTTTTCTAAGTGTCCTCTATACTTCAACCATGGTCCTGCCATCGAAATATGATCAGTTGTACACTTACCTTTCGTTTTTATCAAAATTCGCATGTTTTGCATAGCGTCATTTTGAATCGGCTTAAATGGTGTCAATAATTGCAATCTGTTACTCGTAGGATTTACTTTCACCACCGTCGATCCACCATCTGCAGAGGGCGCAAGATAACCTGCATCTTCTACGTCAAACCCCTTTGGAGGCAACTCATAACCTGTAGGTGGCTGTAACTTGTACTCTGTACCATCTTTTGCAGTCAATGTATCTGTCAATGGATTAAAACCAAGCTTTCCACTTAATGCAACCGCAGTTACAATCTCGGGAGAAGCAACGAAAGCATGAGTATTTGGATTACCATCTGCTCTCTTTGAAAAATTTCTATTAAATGAGTGCAAAATTGAATTCTTTTCTTTCTTATCCGCTCCAGCTCGGTCCCACTGACCAATACAAGGTCCACAAGCATTTGCAAATACTTGCGCTCCTAATTTTTCAAATGTATCAATCATTCCATCTCGCTCAATTGTAAATCTTACTAATTCAGATCCTGGAGTAATTGTTAACTGTGACTTACTTTCTATTCCCTGTTCAAGCGCTTGCTCAACAATAGAAGCCGATCGAGAGATATCTTCATAACTAGAATTCGTACATGATCCTATCAAGCAATATTCTAAATCTGTTGGCCAACCATGCTTTTCCGCAGCTGCAGCTAATTCACTAATTGGAGTTGCTAAATCTGGAGTAAATGGTCCATTTACATGCGGCTCAAGTTCAGTTAAATTGATCTCGATTACTTGGTCAAAGTATTTTTCAGGATTATCATAAACTCCTGCATCAGCTGTAAGATGTTCCTTGATTCCATCAGCTAATTCTGCAACATCAGCACGTTCAGTTGCCTTCAAGTATTTAGACATTGACTCATCGTATGCAAACGTTGATGTCGTCGCACCTATCTCAGCACCCATGTTAGAAATCGTACCTTTTCCAGTACAAGACATGTTCTCCGCTCCTTCTCCGAAATACTCTACAATCGCGCCCGTTCCACCTTTTACAGTCAATATCCCAGCAACCTTAAGAATTACGTCTTTTGGCGAAGTCCATCCGTTTAGTTTCCCAGTCAACTTAACACCAATTAGTTTAGGCATCTTTAACTCCCACGGCATTCCTGCCATCACATCTACAGCATCCGCTCCCCCTACACCAATTGCCACCATGCCAAGACCTCCTGCATTCACAGTATGTGAATCCGTTCCTATCATCATTCCTCCTGGAAATGCATAGTTTTCAAGAACCACTTGATGAATTATACCTGCACCTGGCTTCCAAAATCCAACACCATACTTGTTTGACACTGATTCTAAGAAATCATATACTTCATCATTAATATCAAGCGCACCTTTTAAATCAACTGCCGCATCAATCTTTGCCTGAATTAAGTGATCACAGTGCACTGTTGACGGCACAGCAACTGAGTCTTTCCCTGCCATCATAAACTGTAAAAGAGCCATTTGTGCAGTTGCATCTTGCATTGCTACTCGATCTGGATTAAAGAAAACATAATCCTTTCCTCTTCTATAATTTTTTAATTCTGAATCAGGATGTAAGTGAGTGTACAGAATTTTTTCTGACATTGTTAACGGTCGACCCAGTACTTTTCGTGCTTTATCAACTTTATCCACATAACTCGCATAATGCTTTTCCAACATATCTATGTCAAATGCCATATTTTCCTTTTTATGTGCTTTCTGAACCAAACCAACTTACGTCCTCTGCACTTGTTATTGAATTCTTCGCAAAAGTAAGGAATACAGCTAAATATCTATAACCGAAGTTTAAGAATTACAAAATCAACCTAAGTTTAGTTGAAATCATGCACCTTTCCTTTCCTATTTTTCTGACTTCCGTCAAAAGTCCATCTTGATGCACACAAATCTTCGAGTCCATCTGTTGTCTCCAAAATAGTCCTACTATATAATTATAACAATCATTAGAACAACTAGTTTTTGTTAACTCACATTTATGGTTCATCCCAAATTGTCAGAACCTAATACTGAAAAAATCAATTCCTGCATAAATCACTGTACTAATCATAGGTTAAATTACTATTAATATTTTGCTAGTCTGAGATTTATGAACTAATTTTAGACTTTATTCCGTTAGACTAGTGTGTTTAATACTAATCGCAAAAAAAATTAAAAATGAAAAAAGTAATATTAATCGTTGCATTCGCAATTTTCGGAGCAGCAGGGCTAATGGCTCAAAACGCAGAAGTGAAAAAATGTTCTAAAGAAGGAACTGCAGCGAAGTGTTGTGCAAGTAAGGCTACAGCTAAAGCAGCTACAACAGTTGATGCTGATCTTACTCAAGTTATGTCTGCTTCTATGAAAAGACAAGGAGTAACTAAAAGACAATGCCCTGATACTGGTGCAGTTTCTTACTACAAAAGTGAAACGTGCTCTCAATCAGGTAAAATTTCTTATAACGAAGTTGAATTTGACGCTAATTCTAAGCAGTTTGTAAACAAATCTCCAAATGATATTGGAAATGCAGATGCTGGAAAAATGTACAAAGTAGTAAATGCTGAAGATGCTTCAGTAAAGAAAGCTTCAGGATGTTCAAAATCAGCAGATATGAAGTGCTGCAGTAAGAAAGGAAAAAAAGCAGAAGGAACTAAGTAAGTTTATTCTCTAATAGAAAAAAAGCCTTCTTCAAACAAATGAAGAAGGCTTTTTTTTGTTAAACACCTATAGCTATAATTTCTTGGTCTACCACAGAATCAACAACTTGGAACGTAAGATTGACCACGATGCTGCTCTCCTACCTACAGAGAAAAAATAAAATCTATGTCCTGATTACGGGTTGTCATAAGCGAATGACCTGCAATTTTTAGTTAGTCGCATATACCAACAAAGCGACACCATCTTTGTAGCACGCAGTCAAAAGACAGAATTTAACAGAACTCAAGCCTACATTTTTTCTAAACATTAGTCAATGATGCAATGTGTAGTCGTCGAACTCGATTTATACATTAGGTTTTCGTAATGAGAGTTTAAGCCCAAATTGTAAATTAGAAAATTTCTTGCGTCTTGAATTTTCTTAAAAATGTAGCGCTTTGCTAGTTTTTACTCAATCAATCTTATACCAATTCTGTTTTAAGGTTTCACTTTATTTTCAAGAATTATTAAATCAAGTACAAGGCAGAAAACGCAACTATAGCCTTAGCTATTATGAGTATTTCTAACGAAGTAATTGCTTTTATAAACTTGAAAATATGCGAAATTCTAAAACAGAATTGGAATTACTGCATATTCTGGGTTCAAAGGTTTTGGGCGTCCGGGCACGCTATCCATAGTTTCATCCTTCCCTTCCCCAAGGGTCGGTCAGGACCTTCGTCGAGAAAACTCTCCTCGGCTATTCCTATCGTTGACGCGTTCATTTTAACTTGAGAAATCCATATGAAAATGCCCATGCAAACTTTTATTGCAAGGGCACCTTAATTTATTACGAACAGAATAATTCTACTGTCTTGTTAATGTGACTTCCTCAGTTACACCGCCGTCTGACGATACAAAAGTTTCACAAGTTATTGATTCTAAGTCGACTGGTATAACCTCCTGCACGATGCCGCCTTCGAGAACCTCAATCCCAGTTCCTGAATCACTGATTTGCCATTGTGCTGAATTTCCATCAGAATTAGTCCAGTCACCATTATCGAAAAAGGTGACGAAAAAATCATCAGTATCAACTTGCCAAGTTCCAATCAAGTAATTAGTGGTAAATTCGGTACATTCGCAATCACCCTCGATACAAGTACCATCATACTCGCAAGTTATACCAAAACAAAGGTCTTGGATTTCAGAATTAATTCCTGAAAATCCAGCAGGGCAATCACATTCTCCCGTATCGCAAGTTCCTCCGTTCAGACATGTAATATCTTCACATGGATCGGGAGTACAAGATGCGATAAAAAGGATAGAACTTCCTACAGTTAGAAGTAATACTAATAGTCTTAAATTTTTCATAGTGTAGTTTGTTTATTTAATAAAATTTCTACCGAAAAGTAGCGAATTATTTTGTTTATCAAACCACACCTGAATCAATCATTTGCTGGACTGATACGGTTAATCCATGATTGTAATTTTCTCTGATAGTAATATCTGATCATCGTCGTTTTCGATTAGGAAGAAATAAATCCCAGGCCAGTAATCTGCTAAATCAACTACAAGGCGATTGTTCTCGAAAACTATCCTTTCGTCTTTTAGTAATCTGCCCAGCGGATCGTATATGCGTAGGGTAAGTTCACCTTCATTTTGGTAGTGGATAGTTAGTTGGTTAGTGGCTGGATTAGGAAAGTACTTCGTAATAAGAAATAAGTCAAATCCCGTACAATCGTCATCTACACCATCATCTGGAATTTCTGCCGCCGAAGGGTTAATCAATGCATTCGTGTCATCGCAATCGCTATTGTCCACTACGTAACCCGTTGGTGGATTATCAAGGCAGATGTTTATTGACATGTCTGGATTTCCAAATCCGTCTCCATCTTGATCTTCGTAATAATCGTAAAAGGGAATGCCATCATCTGATATTCCATTACAGTCGTTGTCTCTGCCATCGCACACCTCTGGTGCATTTAAAAATATCGAAGAATCATAATCATCACAATCGTCAGAGTTACTAACGTAAGAATCCGGTGCGTTATCAAGGCAAATTTCTATAGGGAATTCTGGATCTCCATACCCGTCAAGATCACCATCATAGTAGTAGGTGTAGTATGGAATCCCATCATCAATCATTCCATTACAGTCATTGTCTTTACCATCACATATTTCTAGTAGACTATCATTTATTTCGATATCCATATCATCGCAATCCCCTTCTATTGCTACAAATCCTGCAGGTGCTATATTTTCGCATATTTCGATAAAATTGTCTGGATCTCCATATCCATCTTCGTCTACATCAGCGTAGAATATGAAGTACGGAAGTCCGTCATCGACAGCTCCGTTACAATCGTTATCCTTATTGTCACATAATTCATCAGCCCCTGGATATATACTGGCATCTTGATCGTCGCAGTCCGTGAAAGTGGTGAATCCATCCATATCTTCGTCTCGATAGAAGTACGGAATCACAAAGTCAAATACATCGTTGCCAATTGCTTCTCCAATCTTTCTTCCTGGCAGATCATCAGCAGGTGGATGAATTCCTCCCCAGATTCGAGATAAGCTCGTTTGATCCGATGCATCTTTATATGTAGCCCATTGCAGTTCAAAGTCAACACTTGGACCTTCTTCAAATTCAAGAAATTCATTTTTTTCTACTGGAAATACACCCATACCTCCAGGAAAGAATGCATCACCTGTTAATCTTTCTAGTAATTCTGCCGCTGCTCGACTAAATGTGGAGTGCCCTGAAACATACCCTGCGAATGGAGGCGTTACAAAGGTGGGGCGTTGATAAGGGTACCAGCGTTCTGCAAGAATCCAATCTACTCCTGCAACGTCTGTTTCTGTATCTTCTATATAGTCATGTCCCTTCCAAGTATACAATTTTATCTTACCTACATGTTCGTTATTAGCACCAGCTAAGGGATCGCCAGCTTCTACTATTTCTATGTAATCTTCAACAAGGGGAATCCCATGAGGATCGAAATTAGGAAGAGTGGGGTCTGATGATTGACCTTGGTCGGCCATATATCTTAGTGCAGAAACTGGACGGAGATAGTCGTACCAGCCCTTAATGCCCCATGCAGCAATTGCGCAGTCGTGCATTGCTCCTCCTAGAGAAAAGTAAGCTTTTACATCCCATTCAAGCTCGTCAAGTTCAGGACCTTCACCTCCAAAACGTCTCACGAAATCAGGATGATCGTGAACCGCTTCATTCAATATCGAAAACCAATGACCAGGTGGGGTCTCCGAATCTGGACCATCAGCCCAAAATTCAGCTAAAGCTCTTGTAAAATCACCCCTTGGAACCATTTGTGGCTCATACGGCTCACCAGTGCTAGGATTTATAGCATGACCTTGACTCTGATCTCCTCCATCCAGAAAATTATAAAAATCCTTGTGATCCTCGAAAGCAACGGGTGGTTCGGGATTGTTGCCTATGCTGGCGGGTGAAATGTCCCACATTACGCCATCTGACGGATCAAGGTGAGAAGCCCATATAGATACCAGACTAAATCCCCACTTATACGGATCATCAATTCCCATTCCTTCTTCAGCCGAGATTAATGGAGGTATGCCTGGGTCGTGATATACAACATAATCAAAATTATCCCTATTGTAAATTGTTGCATCTTCTTCCCTCAAACTAAAAGGGCTTACCTGACCCCATTCAGGACTCAGAAATGGAAGCACACCTGCTGGCAGTGTATCGCCACTCTGACTGATATTTACGCTGAGACTCAATGGTTGCCATCGATCAGGATCTGAAATGTCTGGATTCCCAGGATTTATCATGATTAAGGCGTCGTTCACAGGTTGGTAAAAAAGGTTGTTGTACGAGAAACTCTCTTTGGATCCATCTTGAAGCCCGTAAAGTCGCACTTGATCTGCTATATAATTTCCCAGAGCTGCAGGATTACCAGTTTGATAATTTTGTGAGGTGAAACTTATGTCATATCCTAAAGTATTCATAAGGTTGTCGATGTAAGGACGAATAGTCGTTATGTAGCTAGATGCCGATTTATACCTATGCCTGATAAGTCTATATGCCGCATAGCTAATAGCCTCATTTTTTGCTGCTTCAATGTCATCTGGCATTGGAGTCCCTTCGAAATCAACAACAAACCCGTCTACCGTCTTTCCCAGTAAATAAGTTTCTGCTATTTCATCGTATACGGCCCAAGCATCATACATCGCCATGCTGATATGGAAAAGATTCCTTGCATGAATGGTTGGCCTAGCTGATTCATTTCGAATGGCATGCAGATTTGCTTCATTCCATTCTCTAGCAACAGAATGCTGCCCATCGGCAGAAAAGCCTGCAATCAACAAAGAAATAATTAATGGTAGGTATAGTAAATGTCTCATAATGTACATATAATCAAATTCAAATATATGTATAATTACTGAGTGTCTTTTTAATTTACTATAAAACCCGTCAGAATTGTTAATTAATTTGCAAACTGACCTGGAACTTACAAGTTACTCTTTCTAGCTGTACTGAAATTTACTTTTGGCGAAAGCCAACGAGTGATAGCATTGATACAAATTGCCTATTTCTTTTGGGCTTCCGCCCAAAATAGAAGTGTTGGGGTAGCTTAGCTCAAGAAATTACGTAATTTGGCACATTAATAAATAGTTTACTCAACAAATCGGAAGGAAGTGGATATAACAACTAAACGATCAATCATTATGGTAGGAGCATCTGGGGCAGTTGGATCACGAGTCGTTGAAAAATTACTGGAATCAAAGGGAGTTGAAAAACTGAGCTTACTTGGAAGAAGAACTATCCCTGAATTAGACACTGGTATTGTAGCTCAGCATCAGATCGATATTAATGATGTAGACACTTACACCGACTTTGTGAAAGGTCATGATGCAGCAATTTGTACATTGGGGGTAGGTCAACCATCCAAGGTTTCTAAAGAAGAATTTATTAAGATCGATAAATTGGCAGTTATTGCATTTGCTAAAGAATGCAAGAATGCAGGAATAGAGCACTTTCAATTGCTATCCTCTGTGGGGATTAAGCTAGACTCGTCATCTTTCTATCTGCGTACCAAAGCAGAATTGGTGGAAGAATTGAAGAAATTAGATTTTGAAAGACTGAGTATATTTCAGCCGTCCATGATTCTCACACCGACCAATAGATATGGATTTTCGCAGGGCCTGTTATTGAAGGTATGGCCCATGTTAAAACCTATCCTGCTTGGAAAACTTAGGAAATATAGAGGAGTGAGTGTGATGGCTTTGGGCACAGCCATTGCTAATAATGTGTTTGAAAAAGGGGCTGGTTACGAATCGATGCACTGGGATGAGTTTAAAATATTAGCAAACACGCTTAGTTAGTGATCGCGCTTCTTAGTGACGCCTGTCGGAGTTGTTGATCTGTTGCGATTACAGCATTTTTTTAAGCAAGCAATCAACTAGCTACAAAATGTTTGTAGAATAGTAGAGTCTTTTTCACAAAACGCAATCTTTCACTTTCTAAATAAGTCTATTTAATGTAATTTGCCGCCCGTATCTAAAGGATGAACATATGGTCAACAATAAAATGCATGCTTACCTCTCTAATCTTGTGCGAAATCTTCCAAGTGATTGGTTGAATTTAACAACTCACAGACTTGATATCTATAATGAGAGCCAGGCTAAAACCCAATTTCTGCAGCAATTTGTAAAATTGTATGAGGATGCAAAAGCGGGAAAAGACGAGCTTGCTAATTTACCGACTGCCTATGATTATATTCGGTTGGGACATCCTTTGTCATGTGTTTTGGAATGGGCTATTGCCCAAATAAATGCTACAGAGGCAAAGAATGTAATTTGTTTTTCATCGCAAACTATCGCTGTACTTGCAATCTTGCGTGCTAACTTGCTCGCTAATAAAAAGACTCAATTAAATTATGTTGGCAGCTTGCCTGCCTCATTCGATGAAAAGGTATTGAAGGATATTTACGGGTATGAACTGCAATTGAAACAAGTTGAAGAGCTAAGCGACGTATCAACTTTTGATGGAAGTACAATTTTCCTTCAATCTACAGTTAATGTGGGAGAATTTAGTGTTTCTCCGCATGTCGACTTCTTTGTGAATATGAATGAAGATCTAGGAAGTGTAGTCCTTGTCAATGGAACAGAAAATGAAAGTTATGTATCTGGTATCCAACATGTAAGAAGAAGAGAAACAATTGCAATGACACCAGCTGATTGTTTAACCGCTATCCACGGCTTGATTGGCGACGAAGAAGAAACTGCGAGTAGTGAAGTAGGGGAGCATAAGAGTGCTGTAACAGATATGATTAAACAAATCACAGAAACAGAAAATAAGGTTCTAGTGGGGTCGAGCGGATTATCAGTGCAATATGCAATAATGATGGGTTTGGTGAATGATGCCTACGAAAAACATCGAGATAAAGAGATAAAGATTGTTGTTCCTACTAATTGTTATGGAGGAACAAATGATCAGGCTAGAAGAGTTGCAGCGTGTATTGAAAAAGCAGAGGTTGTGGATTTAGCTGTCGACGGAGATAACGATATGGTGAGCAGTATTGATAAGGTGCTTGCAGAGATCGCTGCAGAAGATGCGATTGCTTATATTATTGCTGAAATTCCTACAAACCCTCGAGTTGAAGTTCCAGATTTGGAAGCGTTGCAGCTAGCGTTGAATAAGGATCGTAGAGATTCCAGTGGAGAAGTCGCTGCTAAGCCAGTTTTTATTCTCGACCAGACCTTCTGCCCCAATCTACAATTCCTAGTTGAAGACGGAATATTTTCTAGCATCGAAGCCATCTCATATGCAAGTGGTTCCAAATTCCCAAGTGGAGGTAAATGTACCGCGGGATATTGTGTAGGTAATAGAAATGCAAGTTCTCTGCTCAATAAGATCGAACTGCACCTTGGAATCTGCGACAATGAAGCAACTGATTTACAGTATAAAATCTTAGCGACACAGCTACCATCTATGATCCAAAGAATAGATGACGCATATGTCAACACGCGGAAATTCGTCAACTACATTGGTAACATTCTGCCTGCAGCTAAAATCAATTTCGTGTCTGAGGAGCTAGCAAGCCGGGGCTTCACACCATCAGTATTTTCACTAGATCTACCCACCAAGGGAAACACAGCAGAAGAGCGAGAATCGTACAAAAGAGAACTCAATCTCAAGTTGATTCATCGCATGATTAATGAAATCCCAACAGAGAGTAAATTTTGTGTCAGTTATGGACAATTGAAAGGATGCTACTGGACAGTGCCCGCGACATCTACCCAAGGTACAACCAAGGAAGGTGACAAGGATTATATTGTGCGTGCATCGCTATCTGGTGATATGGATCTAGACAAGCACAAGAAGGTCTTTGCAGATTTTGTTGCTGAGAATTATCGGAAATAGTCTACTACCAATTCTGTTCTAGAATTTCGCATATTTTCAAGTTTATGAAAGCAATTCCTTCGTTAGAAATACTCATGATAGTTAAGGCTATCCTTGCGTTTTCTGCCTAGTACTTGATTTAACCCGAAATATGCATTAAGATATCTATTACGAGCTGAAACTGCTTCGACAATGGGAACGTCCAGCTCTTTTGATGCTCCCCGTGATGGTGACCACGCCTGCGCCTCAAAAGAACTGTTGAGCTCCCATTCTCTTTGCATTTTAAGCTCTCATTACGAAAACCTAATGCATAATTCGGGTTTAATAATTCTTGAAAATAAAGTGAAACCTTAAAACAGAATTGGTATTAGAAGGTTGTAATGAGGCTTGAACTATTAATAAAATACAAGTTTTAAGAATGAGGCGCAGCATCGCTATGGTGATTGAGTAAAAATTAGCGAAGCGCTATGTATCGCAGGTAGTTCAAGCCGAAATGAATTTTCTAATGTATAATTTGGGTTTAAGCTCTCATGATGAAAACCTACCGCATAATTCGGTTTAAAAAAATACACTTAAAGCCATTATTTATCTTGACTAGAATCGAAATACAAACAAAAATAAATGCTCCCGTTGAAAGGTGTTTTGCCTTATCAACCTCCATTGATCTGCATAAAATATCAGCTTCACGATCCAAGGAGCAAGCAATAGCAGGTGTCACAAGTGGGATGATTTTGCTAAATGACACAGTAACTTGGCGAGCTAACCATTTCGGCATCTGGTTAAAACTAAAGGTTCAGATAACTGAGTATCATTCCCCTGACTACTTCGTTGATGAAATGATAAAAGGAGCATTCAAGTCCATGAAGCACAAACATGAATTCAAACCAAAAGGCGATCACACAATAATGATTGATTATTTTGACTTTGAATCTCGATTTTGGCTACTCGGCAGATTAGTGGATTGGGTAATTTTGAAAAGATACATGCGCCATTTTATAATTGAAAGAAATCAAGTAATAAAAAAATATGCAGAGACTGATAGATGGCAAACCGTTTTGGGCATTCAATAGAATGTAGCACTAGGCTGAGTTATATGCCTCGACAAAGTTCTCCCCTCCTGTACTACCAGCTACAAATCCCTACCTTTGGGCGGAAGCCCAGCACAAAACTACCCCCGTATTGCAACTACAGGATCAAGCTTACTGGCGCTGATAGCCGGCAATAAGCCAGCTAATATTCCCGTAACCACAGAAATAACGAGTCCAAAGACCGTATTAAAAAAAGTAAGAGCTACAGGGAAATCAGTAAAATTCGAAATAAGATTCAACACACCCATCACTAATAACACTCCCATCGCACCTCCTATTACACATAAAATAATTGCTTCAGTCAATATCTCGAGTAGAATTACTCGTCGTTTGGCACCCAATGCTTTCTTAACACCTATAATAGACGTCCGTTCCTTTACTACAACAAACATAATATTAGCGACGGAAAACAGTCCGACAATTAAAGCAAAAACGCCTATGATATAACCAACAAAAGTCATAATCCCAAAAACGCTATTAATTATCCCGTCAAGCATCGAAATATTATTTACAAAAAATGTATTCTCTTCAACTGGTCTCAACATCCGTATTGCTCTCATCGAAGCAATTATCTCGTCCTTCAGCTCATCAAGAGAAATACCCTCCCTTGCTTTAGCGCTCAGGATTCTGCCGTTTCTTTCATCTTTGATATTAATAAACTGACGAAGTTTCGGCAATGGGATTATCGATGCAATATCGTAGGGAATGGGACTAAATAGATTATCCCCTTGCTCCATTGTCACCCCTATTACCTGATAACGCTCCCCAAAATACTTTACATACTTTCCTATGGGGTTCAAGTCTTGGAACAACTCAGTTGCCAATGTATTTCCCAGAATGATCTTATTTGCACTGGTGTTGTACTCATTGGGCGTAAACCATCTTCCGCTTTTGAATTCAATATTATTAACGTTAATAAAATCGTATGTCGGTCCCATCGTGAATGCTCCATCCAGGGATGAATTCTTGTAACGAAGAGAACTTCCCGAGGTAAAGCAACAATAAGCAAGATACTTAGCCTTGCTCAATCTATCTTGAAGACCAAGGTAATCATCGTAGTCAGGCTCTTTAAATTTCTCGTATTTCTGCCAATTATCATCATCAGTTTCATCCCAAGGATTGCTATCAATATAAACAACGTCACTTCCCAGTTCGTTAAAACTACTTTTGATACTAGCCTTCATAGAATCGATGGCAGATTGCACGCTAATGATGCTAAATATTCCTATCGTAATCCCCAATAGAGAAAGGAAGGTTCTCAACTTATTAGCGGACAGTTGATGCAGCCCTTGAAGAACACTTTCGTAAATTATTTTGTACAGCACTACGATATTTTTCACTAAGTTAGTCACAAGGTTGCGAATAATGAATTTATTTCGATAAAGTGCTGTTATTACAGGGACGAAATGATTATTGCGGCATAAATTTTCGGGAAACTTTTTTTTGTTATTTTTGCGAACCGAAAATTTTCGAGGATTAAAATTACAGATTGAAATGAGAACAAAGTTATCTAGATTCCAATTCGAATTACCTGAAGAGTTAATTTCACAGTATCCATCCAAAGAAAGGGATGAATCAAGGCTGATGGTCGTAAATAGAAAGACTGGTAAATTCGAACATAAGATATTCAAAGATATAATCGACTACGTTGACGAGGGCGATGTAATGATCTTTAACAATACAAAGGTTTTTCCAGCTCGATTATTTGGTACTAAGGAAAAGACAGGTGCAAAGATCGAGGTATTCTTACTTCGTGAATTGAACAATGAGTCTAGATTATGGGATGTCCTAGTAGATCCTGCGAGAAAGATAAGAGTAGGAAATAAACTTTATTTTACCGATGCTTCAGGTAATGATGTTTTAGTAGCGGAGGTAGTTGATAATACTACGTCGAGAGGAAGAACGATTCGCTTCTTTTACGAAGGATCAGACAATGACTTTAAGGATATCCTAAAGAGTTTAGGAAATACACCTTTGCCGAAATATATTGATAGAGAGCCTGAAAAACTTGATTTTGAAAGATACCAGACAATCTATGCTAAGAAATTAGGTGCTGTTGCAGCTCCTACTGCAGGATTACACTACAGTAAGGCGTTGATGAAAAAACTTGAAATCAAAGGCGTAGAATTCGCAGAGGTAACTCTCCACATAGGGTTAGGTACTTTCAGAAGTATCGATGTGGAAGATCTTAGCAAGCACAAGATGGATGCTGAATACTTCGAGATCGATGAGGAGTGCGCTGCTAAAGTAAATAAAGCAAAGGCGGCAGGTAAGAAAGTCTTAGCTGTAGGAACTACAAGTATGCGGTCAATAGAGTCCGCGGTTAGCGCTACTGATAACTTAAAGGCAGCTAGTGGCTGGACAAATTTATTCATATATCCACCACATGAATTTTCGATTGCTGACATGATGTTAACTAATTTCCATTTACCAAAGTCAAGCTTGGTAATTATGGCATCAGCCTTTGGAAGTATCGATTTGATAATGGAAGCTTATGAAGAGGCAATCAAAGAGAAGTACAATTTCTATAGTTATGGAGACGCTATGTTGATTATTTAAGAGAGAAAAAGTACATAGATAATTAAATACCTTCGATTTTTCGAGGGTATTTTTTTTTGGGCTTAAAGCCCAAAGTCAAAGGCAAAATTCTACCGAACAACCCTTAATAGCGGGAGATAAATACTTGACTAAAAACGAATTAAATATCCAGGAGACGTAGTGGAGATAGGTGAAGTTAAAATAAGAAAAGCTAATATATTCGATAAAACTTGCATAATTTAAAAAAAATAATAGTTTTGCAGCATATTTCGGAACCCTTTTGGTTGTTTTGGGATTAAGAGAATGAACAAAATATAATTATTAAGAATGTATTGGACGTTAGAATTAGCACATCATTTAGAAGATGCTCCTTGGCCAGCTACAAGAGACGAACTTATAGATTACGCGATAAGATCTGGAGCGCCATTGGAGGTGATAGAAAATCTCCAGGCAATGGAGGATGAGGGAGAAATATACGAAACGATGGAAGATATATGGCCAGACTTTCCACGTAAGGATGACTTCTTATTCAATGAAGATGAATATTAAACAAATGGATTTCGATTTTATCGGAGTCCATTTTTGTTTTACGGCAGTTACTGTATATATTAAATGAATAGCCTACCTTTGATGGCTGAAACAATGTCTGACATTCATGTCCAATGCAACTCCTATTACTATAGCTATTGATGGCTACTCTTCAACTGGCAAAAGTACAATTGCTCGCTCCTTAGCACAGCATTTTGGGTATGTATATATAGACACTGGAGCTATGTACAGAGCGGTTAGCTTGTACTTTCTGAGAAACAACATTGATTTACATGACGAAAAGGCTGTGGGAGAAGCTTTGGAGGAAATTACCCTAGAATTTAAGATCATAGATGGACAACAAATCATTCATTTGAATGAGGAGGCTGTGGAGAAGTACATCCGAGATCAAAAGATCAATAGCGTAGTGAGTCCTGTTGCCAAGATTTCGGCAGTACGTCGACAGATGGTAGCTCAGCAGAGAGCCATGTCCAAGGGAAAGTCAGTAGTGATGGACGGAAGAGATATCGGCACAGTGGTGTTTCCCGACGCAGATTTAAAATTTTTCATGACATCAGATATTGATGTGCGAGTGAAAAGAAGGTTCGACGAGCTAGAATCTAAGGGGGTTGAAACGACACTCCGTGAAGTGGAGAAGAATCTACTAGAAAGAGATCGAATTGATAGCACAAGGGCAGATTCTCCATTAAAGCAAGCCGAAGATGCTATGATGATCGACAATACAAAGTTAACACGAGAAGAACAAGTTGAAATAATGATCTCAATGGTCGAAAAATATAACAAGTAATGTGGGAATTAGCAATATTAGTTCTTGCTTCATTATTCTCCGTGGTAAATCCACTGGGAGCTATACCAGTTTATCTAGCGCTAACCACTAGTTATACAAGGCAGCAAAGAAACAAGTCTTCACTAGCAATCAGTATTTACTTCATTTTGATCTTACTCACCTTTTTTGCAGCGGGGTCATATATCCTTTCATTTTTTGGGATTTCTTTGAGTTCACTAAAAATAGCAGGTGGATTAGTCATCTTTAACTCGGGTTTTGCTTTGCTGAATGGAAAATTTGAATCAAATAGAGTAAACAAGGCGGTAAAAACGGAGGCAAAAGAAATGGATGACATCTCTTTTGCTCCTATGGCGATGCCAATGCTATCAGGACCGGGGTCAATTTCATTACTTATAAGTTTGTATGCTGAAAATCCTTTGATAGCCGACAAAATAACGATTGCTGCAACTGTGGTAGTTATGGGATTGATTGTGTTCTTGATTCTTAAAAGTGCACCGATCTTATTTAGAATTTTGGGACATTCAGGATTGAAGGCCATTTCGAGAATCATGGGATTCATTGTAATGGCAATAGCTGTAGAATACGTGATAGGAGGAATCATTAGTTTGGTGGCGCAATACTAAGTAACAATTCACAACCTATACGAAAAGTGAATTCCAACGCACTCAATAGAAAAATAGAAGCTACAAGTTTACTATAGCCATGAAAACACATTAAGAACCTAGACATGTGCGTCAATAAGCCATAGCTACGCAGGTAACAATACTTCTATCTCCGAGCCCTAAAATTAATCCCTTAAGCAAAGTAAAATTGATAACTGCTTTATTACTAGATAAATTCAGCTTCACAGTTGTCGATTTTTTGTAGCTACCTAAAGTTAAAGTGTAGCGCGATAGAGATAGATTCACTGTGTTGCCACCTTTTGACGGAAGTCAATTTTATGAAAGTTATTTCCTTGCAGTTGTTCTCATTTTCATTTGGCTACAGCCAAAAAAAAATCCAGATGCAGCAAACCACATCTGGATTAAATTTTCTATAGCAAAGGACTTAGTTCACAATAGTTATATCACCGTTTATGACCTCTGAAGTACCATCCTCATACACAACATTCAGTTGATAGATATATACTCCTGGATTAAGTCTACGGCCTTTGAATTGACCATCCCATCCTGGTGAAGTACCATCAAGTGCCAAATCTCGCACTTCAAACATTTTTTCTCCCCACCTATTAAAGACCTGAACCAATGGCATAGAAACCACTTCATCATTAGGGAATATTAGCCAAAAGTCATTTACTCCATCCTCGTTGGGAGTGAAAGTATTTGGAATATAGACTTGCTTGATTCTTTCCGCACGAATATCAATACAATCCTCAGCAACACAACCGGATCCATAATCGACGATCGCACAAACTGTGATGTCATTCTCTGGGCCGAATTCAAAATTGAGGCACTCTATACCTGAGCATAATATTGTTCCAGCTGTATCGAACCATGTCACGGTATTAATTTCACTTGTAGGAATATCTGATGAGATTGAATAAGTATTAACATCTCCAGCTATGATCGTAGTATTTCCTGCGATATTAACATCTTCTAACGTTGGCTGCGTTAAGATAAACGTTTCGGTAAATTGACACATCTTCTCATCAATGACAGTCACGGTGTAGCTGTTGCCAGCCAATGTATCCACTGAATTACCCACTAGTGGCTGATTGTTAATCAAGATGGTGTAATCACCAGTTCCACCTGAAGCATTAACTTCTATCGAACCGTTATTAGTATCTGCACAGCTAGGATCAATTGCAACAATTTCAGCAGTTGGTGTTTCGTTTACATCTACAAAAGAACTAGCAAAATATTCACAGTTCCCGACATTAAAGGCAACAGATACAAAATGTGTTCCTGCTCCTGACAAATTGGGGTCAAACATACCTGAACTACTCACTCCCATGCCCTCCCATTCAATATTCGAAATATCAGGACTACCTGTGAGCGTGTACTCTAATTGGAATGCAGCTGCAAATTCGTCTAAGCATATCTCATCTGTATCTTCTACTTGAACGTTCAAGGCTGGACATGCCTCCGTAGAGCAATCAATACTAAAACTTACATCACCACAAGCACAATCTGAATTAGCTATAATTTCAAATTCTACCTCTTGATCAGGATCAAGGTCCGTAACTTGGTAAATATTAGCAGTGGTAGTTGTGACCTCCATACCATCAACGAAGACAGTATATGAACCAGCACAATCTATTTGTGGCCATGAGAAAACAATGCTTTCCGTATTAGGATCACAATCGAATCCAGGAGCTGGCATCGAAAGAACATCTTGGACTTCAACATCTAGCTCGAAAGTCTCAGAAATACATCCATTTTCATTTAGCGTCAATTCAAGTGTATATGTTCCCGGAGTTGAAAATCCTGTTTTAATTTCATCTCCTATAGTTACCACATTTCCATCTGGATTAGTCCAGTCAAAATCAGCTTCAACATCAAACATTCCAGTGAAATCTAGATCTAAACTATCAGTAATACAGACAGTGGCATTAGCATCAAATGAAGCTACTGGTGTTGGAAGAACAGAAATATCAATAGTATCGGTCTCTGTACAACCAAGATTAGTGTATTCAAATATTATTTCAAATATCCCTGTACCTGATATAGCTGGGTCAAATTCACCTGACTGAGAAACACCAGTTCCTATCCAAGTTGTTATGGCTTCTGGCTCTCCTCCAACAATGTCTGGAGTAATCTGAATAGTATTTCCTTCATTATCCAAACAAATAGATGTATTGTCTGTCATCAAGTTGATAAGAACAGGAGGACAATTCAATGCCGTGCAAGACTCAAAGTCACTTACGTTAGCACATCTATTCGTTGAAATTGCAACTACCGAAATATTAACAATATTTCCCGGTTGTAATCCATCTACAAAGTAAGATGTTCCTTGCTGCTCGCCTATTTCATTTCCATTGATAGATACAATGTACCCGGATGCATTAGCAATACTATTCCAAGTAAAAGTGATATCATTTGTTTGAGGATCACAGTCAATGACTAATGGCTGCAAAGTATCTTGTACTAAAACATTAACTGGAACTTGATCAGAAATACATCCATTATTTTCTACAGTCAACTGCACTGTTTTAAGACCTGGGGTATCCCACGAAATATCGAAAGGAGTAGATCCACTTCCTGTGGCATTACCATCATCGAAATCCCAATCAAAAACTCCACCAGAAAAAGTTCCTGTATAATTTATGTTTGCAACATCAGTAATACAGATAGTATCTGTAGCTGTAAAGGTGCTAACAGGTTGTTCCAAAACTTCAATTGTAATAGCCTCGTTGTACGGGCAGTCTGTCGTATAGTTTATTACGATATTGTGAGTGCCAGCATTTGCGACAGAAGGGTCGAATAAGCCTTCAGCGGCATCAACTATACCAGGACCAGTCCATTCTATAATTGCGTCGGTATCAAATGGGCTAATAGCCGCTTCCAAATCTACTATCGTTGATCCAGCAGTTAAGCAGATAGGTAAGACTTCATCTACTTCAATTAATACTGGTGCACAATTTTGAGCAATACAATCCGTGATCGTAAAAACGTTGCTACATACTCCATTATCAATTGCAGTCAATTGAATTTCAACGACGTCATTTGGATCTAAACCAGTCACAGTCAAAGAACCTCCCTGCTCGTCAAAAATAGCACCGGCAGGCGCATCCAGTACTGTAACGATATATCCATCTGCGATTTCATCCCAAGTGAATTCAATCATATCTGTTTCACTCATACAAGTGATTAAAGGCGCAGCTAACTCATTAACAACTACAATGGAATCCAAAAATATTTCACTGATACATGCTCCTTGATTTACAAGAACTGAAACATTTTTAACCCCTGTCGTCGAATACTCAAGAGTAAAAGGTCCTGGAGAATTGTCATCTCCTACATCGATTGTACCTCCATCAAAATTCCAAATGTATTCTCCTGAAGAAAGTGGAGTCCCATTGTATTCCAAAATTGCACTACTGTTCAAACAAATAGAATCCGGTAAACTAAAAGAAGCTATTGGTTGCGCTATAACTTCTATATCTTCACAGATTGGCGGGCTTTTTCCACATCCGTTATCTGCTTCTACACATATTGTATAAATTTGCCCAGCAACTGCATTCTCCCAATTGATTCCGATTTCCGTATTGTTATCAACAATAGTTAATCCATCTGGAGGAGACACATCCCAGTTGTAGATATTATCTGGATCATTATTTGCAGTTAAAGCATATGTGACAGAATCTAATATACAAGGATTAATATTCCAAGCTTCTAATTCAGGATCATCAGGAATTAGATTACCTGCACCTGCATTGATGGTATTCGAATTGAACAGACATTCTTCACCAAATCTTTCGATAGTTATTTCTAAGGTATAGTTTCCTTCAGCTATCGGCACAACAATCAAATCAGTGATTGGATTCCAGTTTTGGCCATTTTCAGTCCATATAGCTTCACCATCTAGAAACATTGTGAAATTCACGTCATATTTAAAATAGTCATTCACATTACCACCATACCCTACTTGAAATTCCAGCATTCCGTCAACACATTCTGGGTCAAATAAGATTGTCTGGATAAATACAAAGTCAAGTATTAGGTTAATGGTACTATCACAACCATTGATATCTGCACCTGGACATAATACGACTTGAGGGAAATCTTCTGATTCTTGTCCGAGTTGCACATTACAAATATTTACAACTGTCGGTGGACCACACACCATCATATTTACAAGTTCCGCGGGTTGAAGAGCTCTAGCTTCTACAAAAACAGTTTGCTCTAAGTCACATGCATAATTAGGAGATTCAATCTCTATGCTATAATCACCTGGTTCAAAGATGGGGGAACCTTGCCATCCTTCCGGCGTATAACCATCATCTAAATCATTCTGGCAAACAATTTCATCAGGAAGTTCTTCTACTGGAATTGGCACTACCTCAAATGTTTGACATGCAACATTAGAGCTATCACAACAGTTGAAAGCAAAGCCACAAAGATCAAAAGTTCCTAAAGTATTAAATTCTATGATTGTTTGATATGAACCATCTGGCACATCGATAATCCCATCAGGATAATCAGGTGTAGCTGGATCTATTGTAAATTGTAAATCTGCATTGGTACCAGTAGGCGGCGTAACGCTAAATCCTATCGATCCACCTAAGCACAATTCATTGCCTACTAAAGGAGGATCAAAAACAAAACCATCAAATTCTGGATCAGGATCGCCGATTGTACCTACATCAAGTCCAATCATTCCCTCAGTAACTTCAATAGTTAAATCACACACTGAACCACCGAAACCGTCAACATAAATCACATAATCTTGTCCCACTATAAATTCGTCGGAAGATATTGTAATAAGTCCCACATTAGCCCCAGAGTTACACTCTATCTCAGAACCGTCTGCACAACCTGTCCCATCTTCAGCCAATCCCCATTGAATTCCTGCGCCCATCCCAGAAGGATTTGAACAGTTCAATGCTAATAGCTCGAAAGTAATGGAAGTTGTTCCTGCCGTAAAAGCAAAAAATGTGATGTTTTGGACAGTTCCATTATTACACAGGCTATATCCATTACCACCATCAGGCGCTCCCATAGACATATCAATGCTCAATCCTCCAACAAGATCAGCGTCGCAGATTGCAACTGGCATTTCACATGAACCAGGCGGATCCAGAGTACACTGGGCATAAACTGCCTTGGTGTCAAAAATAAAAAGTAGTAGTAGAATAGT
>CALBVQ010000146.1 GCA_937969485.1 uncultured Saprospiraceae bacterium
AATAACTGAGAAAGGTTGACCAGGAACTACATCAACTGATGTTGAAACAAAACCATTAAGTCCTATATCCTCAACTCCTTCAGCTAGCTCTTCTACATCATTTTCGTAAGCAGTGAAATTAACATCAACATCCCATGAGAATTTACTAGTCTTAACAGGTGTTGCATTAACAACTAATTCAATTCCAGAATTCGTGATAACTCCACTATTCTGTACTAAGTTTGTAAATCCTGTTGTAGAAGAAATCTGCGTAGCAATTATTACATCATTCGTTGTTGAGTTGTAATATGTAATATCAGCACCAAGTCTTCCTTTTAAGAATTTAAACTCACCACCTACTTCCCAAGTAGTTGTACTCTCAGGTCTTAGTTCTGCGTTTCCTAGTAAAGTAGCTCTTTCGAATGAATTTGTACCAAATCCAGGAAAAGTAATTGGAGTGATAAATCCGTCTCACGTAGAAGTTGCCTGAGTAAATACATTCTGAGTTGCATAAATAAATGCGTTTCCTCCATCATTACCTACTGTACCGATAGACGCTCTAAGTTTAGCGTAATCAAGTAAACCTGAATTCATTTTCAATGCCTCAGTAAGTACAAATCCTAAACTTGCAGAATAAGATTGAAATGTATTATTTTCTGTTGGTAGAATAGAAGACCAGTCATTTCTTGCTGTCAAATTCACAAACAAGTAATTATTAAATCCTAAATCAGCAGTAGCATAAGCTCCATAGAGTCTTTTTCTAGATCTGAAACTTCCTCCCACAACATCAGTTGCGTTACTAATATCATAGAATCCTGCAACTGACAATGTTGTACCTGTAGCACTTGCTCTATTATATTTAGTATCAAAAACATTAAAACCACCTAATGCACTTAAAGTAAAGTTTTCAGTGATGTTTTTGTTATAGGCCAAAGTCGCATCCAAGTTAAAATCTCTGTTATTGATCTTTCTTTGATCAACAGATCCAGCAACTGGACGGAAAGGATTAGTTTGGATATCAAATCCACTCTGTCTAGCATCAGAATATTGATCAATACCTAATCTAACATTAGCTGCAAGATCGTTAGTAATATCATAGTTCAAATACGTATTACCAATCACTCTATTTACATCGTCACGGAAAGGATTCCTGTTAACAGTCCAGTACGGATTGTCATAGATACCGTTTCTGTAAGATCTTTGGTCACCATTTTCTTGCACATAAGATGAAACATCATCTGCTGCTGCTTGTCCTATTTTCCCATTACCATTATCAAATGTAGGAGAAGTTCTCAAAAGACCTAACATTACACCGTTAAGGTTTGAACCTCTTTGGATTCTATCTCCACCAGAATTAATAAAGTTTACACCCATTCCAGATGAAAGCTTATCAGAAATCTTATTTTTAAGATTTAACCTAAAAGAGTTTCTTGTAAAAGTAGAGTTTGGAACAATACCGTTACTATTAAGTCTTCCAGCAGATAAGAAATAGTTAATGTTATCATTTCCTCCAGATACTGACGCATTAAAATCAACCGTATTGCCGTTAACGAAGAATGTGTACGGATCATAAGCAACAGCAGGTTGTCCATTTCCTGTTCCGGCAGGAACTAGGCTTCCATTTACATCAAAAGGAGTAGCTTCTCCATCAAATTCTAAATCAGAGATAAGAGGTCCCCAAGAGAAACCATTAGAAGTTGCAGGTCCTAAGTAAGAAGGAACACCACCAGTAACTCTACCTTGAGCATATGTATTCTGTCTTGCCGGTAACTTATTAGCTTGATCAAGTGAATAAGTAGTAGAAATAGTAACTTTTGGCTTACCAGATTTTCCCTGCTTCGTCGCAATTACAACAGCACCGTTTGCTGCTCTTACACCATATAGTGCAGTAGCTGATGGTCCTTTAAGTACAGTAATACTTGCGATATCATTTGGATTGATATCTACTGCTCTGTTTGATTGATCCACACCATCCGTTCCATTACCAACAGATGAGTTATCGATAGGCACACCATCCACAATAAATAATGGAGAGTTAGAACCATTTACAGATGTATTACCTCTAATTCTAATGTTAGAAGAAGCCCCAGGAGATCCAGAACTACTTGTTACAGTGACACCTGCAACTTTAGAGTTAAGCGCATTTACAAAGTTTACCTCACGTGAAGCAAGAACTTCGTCAGGGCTTACATTTTGAATTGCATAACCCAGACGGGCTTTGTTTTTTTCGATCCCCCCTGCAACGACAACAACCTCGTCCAAAAGAGCACCTTCATTCATTACAAGATTAAGAACTGAAGTTCCTGTTATATCGATTTCTTGAGTTTCGAAACCAGTATAAGAAACAACAACAGTACTTGTGTTTTCCGGCACGCTTAACGAGAAATTTCCATCAATGTCAGTGATAGTTCCCGTCGTAGTACCTTTAGCAACAACGGATGCGCCTATTAGCGGCTCACCGTCCGGGTCTGTAATAGTCCCGCTTATCGACTTCTGCGCAAACGACATGCTACAGACTGATAAGAACAATAATAAAAGTAGTGAAAGTCTTTTCATTATTAAAATTTAGTTAAAAAATAAGTGATATAAATCAAGCCCGAAATTACAAAATATATTATAGTAACATATTTATCGTGTTTCTTTTTTGATTATTTAAAATTCTGTCTCAATGTTAAGAACGTATTAAGATAGCGTTTCGCTTCTTAATAATTTTAACATTCTGTTATTTTAAAATATTCTTATACATAGAAATAACATTTTTTAGTCCGAAATATAAGGCGTCAATAGTCAAAGCATGTCCAATACTGACTTCCTTCAATGTGGGAAGTGCCTCTTTATAAGGCTTCAGGTTCATCATATTAAGATCATGTCCGGCATTGACTTCAATTCCCGCAGACCCCGCAAGTCTAGCTACCTCTGCGTGTTTAGAAAGTTCGATAAATCCGAGATCCATATCTTTTTTAAAGTCTATTGCGTAATGTCCGGTGTAAAGCTCTATTCTATCAACACCTATATCAGCGCAGTGCTCGAACATGTGTGGATCGGGGTCCAAAAAAATAGAACTTCTGATACCATTTTCTCTTAATTGATTACAAATATCCTTCAGAAAACTCTTGTGCTTAAGTGTATCCCATCCATGATCAGAAGTCAATTGTGAAGGATCGTCCGGCACCAAAGTACACTGAGCAGGTTGGTTATCTAAAACCAACTTCATGAAACTTGGTATTGGATTACCTTCAACATTAAGCTCTGTCGAGATATGTTCCTTAAGGACTGGAATATCATTGTATCGAATGTGACGCTCATCAGGTCTTGGATGCACGGTTATTCCATCGGCACCAAACTCCTCGCAGTCCAATGCATATTGTAACAAATTAGGAAAATTTCCCTCTCTACTATTTCTCAGTAAAGCAACCTTGTTAATATTTACGCTAAGTACCGTTTTCATGTAGCAAAGTTTAATCTTTTGGCGGAAGCCAAAACAGTTAATATGAAGTCAAACATAAGCAAATAACAAGAAAAAAATCATAATATTAATATCAACTAACTTACCGTCATAATCATAAATTTCAGCACGATTGGTATAAAGGATATATAAAGTCTACTTTTGCTGCGAATAATCGTATGAATTGATGAAAACTGCAGGCGAAAAGCAAATTATTTTCTTTGTGATGTTATGTGTCGGGTTCCTATTAGCTACAGTAGCTAGTCTAGTTCCGTTTCTACTGGAGGGACTAAGTTTCGAAGAAATTTCAGAGAATCCATCCGTGGTCTATGAAGGACCAGCCTCTTCGATAAGGTTGAGCTTATTCTTAAATCACCTTTTTATGTTCCTCTTACCCTCTTTAATTTATGGGATCGTATTTTTTGGGAGGGATATTCTTAAAGGATATGATCTTGAAAAGCCACCAGGGCTTGTCATAGTTGGGATGGCAATCTTATTTCTGATTGCTTGTTACCCGTTAGTTAATTTGTTTCACTACATCAACATGCAAATTCCACTAATGGACTGGATGAAAGCGAATGAACAGAATGTAAGTGAAATGTTGAACAAGATAATTATTTCAGATAGCAAATTTGTACTGATTCTGAATGTGTTGCTGATCAGCATTATGCCAGCAGTTGGCGAGGAATTGGTATTCCGTGGTATTCTTCAGAAGAATTTTGAGAAAATATTAAAAAACGGGCATATTGCCGTGTGGATCTGTGCCTTTCTATTTAGTGCCATTCACATGCAATTCGAAGGTTTTTTGGCCAGAATGGTTTTAGGTGCAGTAATGGGTTACAGTTACTACCTCACTAGGAATTTTTGGATTCCCGTGATACTACATTCCCTTAATAATCTAGTACCGCTTTTGGCATTAGCAATGATGGATACAGACTTAACAAACAGCATGGAAGAAGGCGAGCCATTTTTATGGGTTACCTTAATCTTACCTGTTTTGGGATTACCTTTACTTTATTATTTACATAAGACAATCAATGGCAAGCGAAACATTAGCTAAATTAAGGACTAGAGGCATAACTGGCCTTCTGTTTGTAATTATTGTATTGGCTCTTACGGGTTATAACAAATACACTGCTTCGTTATTTCTGCTAGTGGTTTGTTTTACTTGTAGTTTTGAATACACCAATATGGTAAGGAAGCAGGTAAAGGACCCTTCGTTCAACCTCACCTTTGTGTGTGGTGTAGGTCCCTTGATATTCAGTTACTTTAAGCCTGAGTTAATTGAAGATTACGAGTTACTTATTTTGGGTGTGAGTTTCGGTGTGATCTTATTTTTCGCGTTGAGTGTGATCTTTACAAAAGTGAGAACCAATCATAATTTACTAGGGCCAGTTATCAACTTTTTTTACATAGGACTTCCTATGATGTGCATATCGAGATTGGTTGTGTTGGGTGGTGATGAGTACTACAACTACATATTAATAGGCTTACTATTTTTCTTGTGGGCCAGTGATTCGGGCTCGTATGTTGTGGGACGGTTTCTCGGAAAGACTCCAATGCATAAGAGAATTTCACCAAATAAGACGATTGAAGGATGGCTAGGTGGAATACCTTTTGTGCTTTTGTTTGCCTATTTATTGAGTATATATTTCACTGACATTAACTTATCTCAGTGGTCAATTTTGGGAATGAGTGTTTGGTTGTTTGGTAGTATGGGCGATTTATTTGAATCAAGTATAAAGAGGCAGTTTCAGATAAAAGATTCAGGAAAAGGGTTACCTGGTCATGGCGGTTTTTTGGACCGATTTGACTCCTTCATTTTTGCTGCGCCGGTATTCCTATTGATCTTATTTTTAATTTTTGATTTTTAACTTGAGGCTTCAATTACGACAAAGAAATGAAGAAACCTACTATTTTAGTAACGAATGATGATGGGATTACGGCACCAGGAATAGCTCATTTAATCAAGCTGATGAAGACAATTGGTGAGGTAATTGTAGTTGCGCCAGATAGCCCTCAGTCAGGAATGGGCCATGCGATCACATTGGAGGATCCCTTGAGAATACATCGAGTTTCGATCTTTGACGGAGTGGAATCGTGGGAATGTTCAGGAACGCCTGTTGATTGTGTAAAGCTAGCACGAAACGTCATATTCAAAGACAGAAAGATTGACCTTTGTGTTTCGGGAATAAACCATGGAAGTAATGCGGGGATAAACATTATTTATAGTGGTACTATGAGTGCTGCTATGGAAGCGAGCCTTGAGGATATAGAATCGATAGGATTTTCTTTACTTGATTTTTCACATGAGGCAATTTTTGACCATGCGGATTCATTTATACTAAAGATAGTGAAAACAACACTTGAGAAAGGACTAGGAGGTGGCAGGCTTTTAAACGTAAATATTCCTAAATGCTCAGAACAACCCATCAAAGGGATAAAGGTATGTCGCCAAGGAAAAGGAAACTGGGAGGAGAAATTCATCGAAGGAAAAGACCCAAGAGGCAATAAATACTATTGGATGAGTGGGAACTTTATCAATAAAGAACATGCCGAAGGATCAGACCTTTTGGCTTTAAGCCAAAACTACATAAGCGTGGTTCCTTCTACATCTGATTTAACAGATTATGCACAAATAGAAGACATAAACCAAAAGATAAATGAAGCTTAATTCGGTTATTACGGGAATACTAATAGGTGCAGGGACCATATTTGCTGGTTATGGCATCATCACTCTGCTTTTTGAATTTATGGAGAGTACTGGCTTTATGGATGAAGCCAGTCCGGGAGGCAAAAGACAGAGAACCACTTGGTTAATTTCGATCTGCTTAAACATAGTTAGTGTGCAAGTATTTAGCAAGAGAAAAACACACAATACACAGAGAGGGGTTTCAATTATTACAGTTCTAGCGGCATTCGCTTGGTTCCTATATTACAACAAGTCCCTGCTTTTCATTGAATAATCTAAAGATATATCTAGTTGCTGGAGAATTATCAGGCGACACTCATGGAGCGGGATTAATTCGCGAATTATTATCAAGAAGTGAGTCGTTTGACATTCGATATATGGGAGGCAATCTCATGGAAAAAGAAGGAGGAGTTCTTGCGTTTCACTACAGTGAGTTTGCAATAATGGGCTTTGTAGAAGTGTTGAAAAACATTAGAAAGATTTCAGCCTACCTTAAAGAAGTTGAAAATGACATTAAATCCTTTCAACCTGATCACGTTATTTTTATAGATTTTCCAGGCTTTAATTTGCGCTTAGCAAAAAGGCTTTCTTTCTTGAATTTACATTATTATATTGCTCCTAAGGCCTGGGCTTGGAATAAGAAGAGGGTGCACACTCTTGCAAAGTACTTTAGTACAGTAAATTGTATATTACCTTTCGAGGTTGAGTTTTTCTCAAAATATGGAGTACCCGCAAAATACGTAGGAAATCCTAGTGTAAATCAAGTTGACACCTTTCTTTCAAAGAATAGGTCACAGAAGGGAAATTATATCGCTTTATTTCCAGGCTCTCGAAAGCAAGAAGTTGAGCGCGTGTTGCCGATCATGCTTGAAAGTATTGGCGCCTTTCCTGGAATCGAATTTAGAATTTCTAAAGCTTCGAGTTTGCGATTTGAAGTCTACGAACCTTTTATTCAGGACAAATCACAGCTATTTGAGGACAATTACAAGTTACTTCAAGATGCAAAAGCTGCTTTGGTTACTTCAGGAACGGCTACTTTAGAGACAGCGCTATTCAATGTTCCTCAAGTAGTCTGCTACATTGCAAACCCCATTTCGTATTTTATTGCAAAACGTTTAGTCAAACTGAAGTACATTTCACTCGTGAACCTAATCGCAGACGAGCCGATAGTGACAGAGCTCATACAAAATGAATGCACGGAGAACAGTGTTACGGAGCACTTGAACTACATTATTAGCGATGAAGGGCAGAAGCAAATCACTGCAGGTTACGAAACTGTACGAACCAAACTAAGCACTGGCGATAGCGGTAAAAACGCCATAGACAATATCCTTTCTATTTCTTCTTAGCAACTTTCTTTTTCGCTGGCTTTTTCTCTTTCTTTTTAGGAAATGCATTTGGGATTTCCGCCTCGACAAGAGACTTAATCTCTTCCAAAGTTAATTCAGCTGCCTGCTCTTGAGTTTGACGTTGTCCATCAATTTTAGGCAATTTTATCGATTTTTTCTTGAACCGAATGAACGGCCCCCATCTACCATTCTCAAGGGCAAGTTTATCTTCTGGCCAACGCTTAATATATCTATTAGCCTCTTTCTCAATTTTAGCATTAACTAACTCTTCGATATCGGCAATAGACAAATTATCAAAATCGTACTTCTTGTTCACATTAATAAACATGCCATTCCATTTTAGAAATGGACCAAATCTACCTACTCCTTTGGTGATCGGTAAATCTTGCATGTGATGAATAGGAGCATCTTCTTCAATTTTCTTATCTACAAGGACTTTAGCCTCATCAAGTGTTATTTTAAGAGGGTCCAAGTCTTTGGGCATACTAATAAAAGTATCAGCAAACTTCACATATGGACCAAACCTTCCTGCGCCAATAGTTACCTCAGAGCCTTTGTACTCACCGAGAGTTCTTGGTAACTTAAACAATTCCAGCACTTCTTCGAAAGTGACGGTTTGCATAGACATTCCTGGTTTTAAGTTCGCAAACTTAGGTTTACCTTCCTCTCCTACTTCTTCTACCGTACCGATTTGAGCAGCAGGTCCGTATCGCGTGATTTGTACTAAAACTGAATGCCCTGATTTTGGGTCTACGCCCAAAACTCTTCTGCCCTTAGCCCTATCTGCCGTTTCTATTGTTTTCTCAACTTGCTCATGGAATGGGAAGTAAAAGTCTTTTAACATTTTCTTCCACTTAGACTTTCCGTCAGCGATGATATCAAACTTTTCCTCGATTTCTTTAGTGAAATTGTAGTTAATAATATCCTCAAAATGCATGGTAAGAAAATCAGTAACAACGATTCCTAAGTCAGAAGAATATAGTCTATTAGAGGTAGCTCCCGTAATTTCTGTCTCTACTGTTTCCGAAATAGAGTTATTCAGCAATACCATTTTCTGGTAATTACGCTCCACTCCCTCTCTACTTTCTTTAGTTACATACCCACGTTCCTTTTCCATGATCTTGGAAATAGTAGGTGCATATGTAGACGGTCGTCCGATACCAAGTTCCTCTAACTTCTTTACAAGGCTTGCCTCAGTGTAACGCGAAGGTGGCCTAGTAAATCTCTGCAAGGCCTCAATTTCTTTCAAGTCAAGTTCTTGATTTACCTTCAAAGGCGGAAGCATTGCTTTTTCTTTAGAATCATCTTCATCATCATCAGTTGATTCAAGGTACACTTTAAGAAATCCATCAAATTTAATTACTTCGCCTTCTGCCTTAAAGTTTATAGAAGGGCTTGACTTAGGAGTAATAGCTACTGAGGTTTTCTCGATTTTAGCAACTGACATTTGAGAAGCAATCGTTCTTTTCCAGATCAACTCATATAATCGTTGTTCGTCCCTATCTGTACCTCCATTGTGACGCTGTATATATGTGGGTCTTATTGCCTCGTGAGCTTCTTGTGTATTTGAAGATTTAGACTTATACTGTCTTAATTCGCTGTATTCTTCACCATATTCAGAAAGCACTTCATCCTTAATATTATTAAGAGCAGTTTCACTTAACGAGGTAGAATCCGTTCTCATATAAGAAATGAGTCCCTGTTCGTAAAGTTTCTGCGCGACACTCATTGTTCTCTTTACTCCAAAACCTAATTTCCTACTTGCCTCTTGCTGTAAAGTTGAAGTGGTAAATGGCGCAGCAGGTTTTCTTGTTAAGGGTTTGATTTTTATATCTGAAATTGCAAAACTAGTGTTTTTGCAAGCTTCGAGAACCTTCATAGCTTCTTGCTGCGTTGCTAGTTTCTCACTGTATTCCGCTCTCAAGACAGTCCTAGATCCAGCTGCATTAAGCACATTGAAATATGCGTAAGCCTTGTAAAAATCATTAGAACGGAAAGACATAATTTCCCTTTCCTTATCAACAACTAGCTTTACAGTTACGGACTGTACCCGACCTGCAGACAATTTCCCTTTTACCTTATGCCAAAGAAGTTTCGATAAGTCAAACCCTACCAACCGATCAAGTATACGCCTTGCTTGCTGAGCATCTACTAGGTTTAAATCGACCGTTCTAGGTTCGATTATCGCTCTTTCAATAGCTGGTTTGGTAATTTCTCTAAAAACTATTCTTTTGGTAGTATGTGGATCTAGACCTAAGACCTCACATAAATGCCAACTTATAGCCTCTCCTTCACGATCCTCATCCGTTGCGAGCCAGACCGTCTCTACCTTTTTTACCCAGTCCTTAAGTTCCTTTACTACCTTGGTCTTTTCCGGTGAAACGACATAGTTAGGTTCAAACCCATCTTCGATATCCACTCCTTTATTACCTTTTTCAAGGTCTCGAATATGACCGTAAGAAGATTTTACCTTAAAATCCTTACCTAGATATTTCTCTATTGTTTTTGCTTTAGCTGGTGACTCAACAATCAATAAATTCTTAGCCATATATTATGAAGTTTTATACTCTTTACTTTTAAAAGATGTCAATCTACATTGTATTATCTACAATTTCTAAGCACATCAAAATCAAACAACCCAAAAAAAAGATTTAACAAGCAAGAGGGTAACCTTGATAAATTAACAAGGATGCAAACTTGAAGATTTCTTTTGTAAAAAGGAAACCCAAAATTGAATTCCTTATTTAAATTTAGGTGGGCAAAGCTATGATAAAAATATCATATGTAAAAAAACCTTAATTTCTTTGCTTTTTTTCAGCGTTTAGCAAAGCTCTTTCCGAGACTAATTTTTCTACAGTTACCTCAATATCTGGTTCAATATTATTAAGTACATCGTGCAATGTCAAAAGTGTAAATCTCGCCATGTCATCGGGATGATGTACACCTAAACTCTTTAAGAAGTGTGAATATCTTGACCCGTCATAAAAATTCCAATTAAGAATCATCCATCTTCCAAGTCCATAATGCAATCTATCAACTACAAAGAATTTTTCTGCAGATTTAAATTTCTCAAGCGAAGAAGCTTGGGACAAAGCTTTCAGTTCTTCATGTGCTTCTTCCAAATTGGCAGGAATGTAAACTCCGTTAATACGAGATTTTTTGATATTTCTTTCGTAGGATTCATTAAACTTTTTTTCAAAGAGTCGAATGGGAACAGTATCTTGTGGATTGATTGTTGGCTTTTGCGCTAAAGCAATACTAGCTATGCTACAGAAAAGAACAAATAGAATTGTGATTTTTTTCACTTTTTTTGTTTTATGACGATTGAAATATCAAACTTACTAAAGCTTACAAGCTTTTAACACAAATTTTAGCGGATGAATTCAAAGTCAGACAAACTATTTTACTTGCTAGTATGCGCCATCACGTATGGAATCGTGATCGGAGGAATATATTTACTAGACGAATATGTGGGATTCCTGATAAATGGTATATTTCTAGTTATGACACTAGCTGTACTCATTATCTCGTTGATAAGTGAAAAAATAGAGCGAACAAAAATTTCTTCGCTCTACTTTTATTCTTTGATAGGGATATTGGTTGGTGGGACTTTGTTGATGTTGATTATGGAACTACAAGTGTAGCTTACCAAGTCATATCATCATCCGGAGTTGTAGACTCTGTACTAGAAGCTTCAGAAGCATTAGAACTAGCCTCACGATTTTCTAATTCAGTTTTTTCTTCCCATTCTTTCTGTCTTCTTTCGTACTCTTCATAGTCATAGTCAGGCATTAATTCAGTCTTTACATGATTTACTGCGTCGTTCATACTTTCTAAGAAGCGATTGAAATCTTCCTTGTATAGGAAAATCTTGTGTCGATCATAGCCGTCTCCATTAAAACGTTTTGTACTTTCCGTAATGGTCACGTAGAAGTCTTCTCCTTTCGTTTTTCTAACATCGAAGAAATACGTCCTTCTTTTGCCTGCTCTAACTTTCGTTGAATAAACACTCTCGAATTTGCTATTGCTTTCCATTCCTCTTATTCCTTGTTTTGATTAAATTATAATGCGAATTTGCACATATTATTTCAAAATCCAATAAATAATGGGAGTAAATGTCTGATTTTCATTATAATCTTAGCTAAAACCAGCCTACAGCAACATATAAAACCATGAATACGAGTCACATGCAGGAGGAACTGTCAGCTAAAAATATCATACATGTTCTGGCGGTTCGTTGTAATCCTTCGTGATGAGATCGAAGTAAGAAGTTCCCGGCTTATTTAGCTCATCAGGGGAGCCATCTTCAATAACTTCTCCATTTTCCAAGATAATGACTCTGTCGTAATTCATTTGAGCATGAATTCTGTGTGTAATAACAATCGTTGTCTTTCCCTGCAATGTCGTATTAAGACTGGTTACAATCTTATTCTCAGTAGTTGCGTCGACTGCACTTAGGCAATCGTCAAGAAGGATTATTTCAGGATCTTTAATAAGTGCCCTTGCTAAGGAAATCCTCTGTTTTTGACCACCCGACAAAGTTACTCCTCTTTCACCAACAAGTGTCTGATAGCCTTTAGGTAAGCCTTTAATGTCTTCGTGAATAGCGGAAAGTCTAGCAGCTTCTGACACAACTTCCTGCTCTACTTGTTTGCTCAAACCGAATTGAATATTCTCTGAGATCGTATCCGAAAAAAGAAAAACATCCTGCGGAACATAAGCTATTTTTTTTCTTAACTCGGATAAGCTGATTTTCCTAACATCATGCCCGCCTATGGAAATACTACCTGCGTCAACATCATACATCCTTACAAGTAATTCAGCAATAGTTGACTTCCCGCTTGCAGTACGGCCAACAATCGCAAGCTTCTCCCCTTGTTTTACATTGAAACTCACATTCTTTAATGCATGCACATTGGTCTCTGGGTAAGTAAACTCCACATCTTTAAATGAAATATCATAAGTAGCAACCAACATTTCCTTTGAAGGAACATCTGTAATCTCAGGTTTCACAACCATAAATTCATTGATTCTTTCCTGTGATGCTGACGCTTGTTGTACCAAAGATGCAATCCATCCCAAAGCAGTAATTGGCCAAGTCAACATTCCCACATAAATTATGAACTCAGCGATATTTCCTGGACTAATTATCCCTTTGTCGACCTGGATTCCTCCTATATATAGCGTCAATACTGTGCTCACCGCAATTAACAAAATCATTAGTGGAAAAAACAAGGCATTTACCCTAGCTAACTCAAGCGATTTACTTTTAAAATCCTCACTCTCCTTGTCGAAGTACTTTACAAATTGCTTTTCCTTGACGTAGGACTTAATTACTCTAATACCAGAATAAACCTCTTGGGCCTGTGAATTGAGGGTAGAAAGCTGCTTCTGAATTACTGCACTTTTCTTATTTATTATATTACTTACAATATAAATGGATATCGAAAGTACAGGAAGAGGCAATAGTGTATACAAAGTCAATTCAACATTCACCGATAACATTGAAGTAATAACAATAAAAAACAATGAAACTAGATTGATAAAGTACAACATGGCAGGCCCTAGGTACATTCTTACTTTTGATACATCCTCAGAGATTCTGGCCATTAAATCTCCTGTCTTGTTTTCCTTGAAAAACTTCAAATCCATTTTTGAATAATGAGAATAGATCTCATTACGCATATCGAATTCAATCAGTCGTGACATTACTATTATTGTCTGTCTCATCATGTACATAAAAAAACCCATGATCAATGCAAATCCAAGAACGAGAAGTCCAAAAAGCAAAAGATTACGGCCGACTGCTCCTAGCACACTTTCCTGCAGGACTGAATCACTGATCAACTTGTATTCCTTGATACTTATAAAAACATAATCAAGTGCCACCCTGATAGTCCTTGGCATCAAAACACGAAAATAATTCGATAGTGAGACAAACACGATACCAAGAAGCAAGAGCCACTTGTATTTTATGAAAAACTTATTTAGGACAGCTAATTGCTTCAAATTCTCAAAATTTAGGAAGACCAAAGATATATAAAGCTATTTTCATCAAAGTGTTTATTTAAAATTGATGTAAATTCAATGCATATTTATTTGCTTCCTTCTTAGTTTCAAGCCCTCAACAATAAACTCAGCACTATTTCAATCAATTCGATTTCGGTCAATGCCACGACTGTCTCGTTATAGGCTAATAGACTCAGTCTCTATGGTCTTCTTATCTTCTTGATCCAAATTATCTTCTGTGTCAAAATCAAGGTAAGGTATTATTCTTCTTTTGGTTTGAGCTGAAATTCCCTTTAGAACGGAAAAAGACTCACGTGTAATAGGAAAATGATGTTTTCGATATTTAACGATGATGTCCGCCTCCTTCCACTCGACATAAGGGTGTCTTCCTAGCACTTGTGAATCTGCATAATTAATTTTTATTTTCTGAATATTCTTGGAAACTATGAGATGGGGAGTCATTACCTGCACTAATGAATCAGTCAATCCATAAACTTCAGTAAGTTGATCAACTGAATGAAATCCACCTAACCATTTCTTATATTTGATAATTCGAGCTGAATACCCCTCGCCAATACCGTTTATCTGCTTCCAATCTTCTGGATTTTCAGAATTTAAACTAAAAGCTTCTACAGGTTTCGGCTTCCACTGCTTCTTCCATTGATCTTGCTTCTTTTTTACAAATTTCCTAGAACTTTTAAAAACAGATTTCTCCTGCCGAGATTTATTTTCTACTGGATAGGGTTCTAGTTTATCCAGAGCGGTCATCTCGCTAGAAGACCTCTTAACTTTCGAAACTGCTGGCGATGGCAAAGGAGCTTCGAAGGTACTAACTAGCTCAACTCCAGAAGATCGGTAGCTTTTAGTCTCTTGGATCTTATTGTCTTCAGCATGATTTGCTTTATCCGAGTCACCTTCTACATAAACATCATTTAGGCTAATATTAACTGTAGAATGTGATGGTAGAACTCTCTTCTGAAAAAAAATAAAAATTGAAAAAATCACTATCAAACAACTCAGTAAGAAGATTCCGTTTCTCTCTTCGTTATTGAAATAATTAAAATTGTTTTTCATCGCTTATTTAGTTTAAGTATTTGATAAATTGTTTATTAATCTGAGCACTGGAGATAGCATTATCTCCAAAATCAATGATCTGTTGGTCATACTCCGCTAGAATTCCTCTTGGTAAGACAGTATTTATTAACAGCAGGTTGGCATCACAAATGCTCTGATCTAGTTCTGGCAGGTTCATAATTCCAACTTTGAAATGACCTATGGTAAGCACTTGATTTGCATCTGCACGAATCTCTATATCTTTTTGCTTAGCCACCTTGAACTTTGTCCGCAAATTGCTAGCTACCCACCGTGCTTGAGAGGCCTTTATCCCTTCTTCGTACAAGTGCATAACAGCACCAGCATTTATCACATCAATCATCACGGCGTCCTTATGTGCATAAACAACAAGACAAGTATTTGATAGCTCATGGTTTATCTTGAACTGATATCCAACAAGAAGCAAAAACGATAAAACAAAAATGTACAGATACTTATTGAGCTGATGCTGAAAGAATATGGAAATTGAAAAGACTAAAGCGTAATAGAGCCCAATTTCAAGTTTGTCCGGAAACAGATTCGATAGAACTAATGCATCGTTTTGAGCAAAAATTTGCAACAAAGACAAAAGCGATTCTACAAACCAATTTAGAACGTAGTCTATCATCAGAAAATCGAAAATATCGTTAGAAAGAATAATAGAGGCCAATGAAAAGGCGATAACAATAAAAGTGCTTGGAATCGCAATTAAAGAGGTTAACAGGCACAACAATGGAAACTCATGAAAATAATACAAAGACAATGGAGTGATCATCAACTGAGCAGCCATACTCATGGATATTAACTGCCAACAGTAATTGAGACTGCCTTTGAACTGCAGTGCTCTATAGATCGGCTCGTAGAAGTAGAGAATACCGATTATCGCAGAAAATGAAAACTGAAATCCTACGTCGTAAATAAGCCCTGGCTGTCTTAATAGCATAAAAAAGGCTGCAGCAAAACAATAGTTATAAGATAGTCCATTCCTACCTAATGTCCTACCAATGAGAAAACAACTAAGCATGATAGAAGATCGTATTGTTGAAGGCATAGCACCTGACAACAGACAAAACAACCACACTAAAATGATAACAATTAAGTACTTTACTTTTTCAGTAGAGGGAGGCATAAAAGACAATAGATAAAATATCAAAGTAGCTATGATACCCACGTGAAGACCTGAAATAGCGAGAACATGTGACGTTCCAGTCTTTCTAAAAATACCTTCCACCTCATCTAAATCAGACTTATCTCCTAATATCATCGCAGTAATGACACTCTTAACCCTCTTTGAAACTGACAGAGAATCAATCTTGCTCTTCATTTTCTCTCGGTACTTATTCAGAAGACTTTCATTAGGTTTCACCAACGTGACATTCTTCGAAAAGGTATAATGAAAAATACCTTTATTTCCGTAAAACCTTTTTTGATCGAAGGCATATTTATTCTCTTGAATTGAAAATTCACTTATTCCACCTTCTACAAATATATGGTCTCCTTTACCCAATGAATGATCTGACGACTTAACAAGAATTTTTCCACTTACCCTTTGACACGAATCACTTTTACAAACAAGATCGACGTTTCCTATGTACTTTGAAAAATAACCCCTTTTTGCTGAAGTAATCTTAACAAGAAGCTTACTCTGGTCATTGGTATATTGAGAAAAGTGATCTGTACTGAATGAAAGTTGTTGAACCTTTTGGGCGAAAGCCCCCAAACAGATAAAAAAAACAAGCGTAAAAAGACCAGTAAACTTCAGCGAACTAAACCTATCAAAAAGGTTTGTCACTATCATGCAAATGCCAAAAATCAGGAGTAAAATGGCGGGTAAATACAAATTTACATCAGACATCCCTGTCAAATAGATTCCAATAATGGAATAAATTGTAATTCTTAAGAATGGCATTTTTCGCATAACGATCTACTGGTTTACCATTAGTGTAACCAAGCATAAATTCGTTACAAGAAAATCGAAAAAGAATGAAAATATTTTCAGAAGCTAGTGTACACGGTGTTTTGAGCCGATTTTTGACCTAATTTCATATTATGACAATAATTAATATGAAAATTAATTTTTATTTTTCAAGGCCTTTCTTAGTTAAAAAATGTTCTTAACACCAGCAAAAGTGGGTGTAAGCCGATGGTCTAAATTTTATTTTTATATTTTTGTTTTGTGATAAAAGCGGTAATAAGTATTTAGATTTGTGGTGTTGTAGAGTTGTGGTATAGTTCTTGTTTATCATATATATTACTAGAGCTTAACTTATCAAAAAGAATAAATATGAAGGGTTTCTACATTTTCGCTTGGCTACTATTAAGTGCTATTGTGGTGTGGTATATGCTTAACAATGACACAGAGATACCTGCAACACCTATTGATACTAATGCAAATACCGAAATTAAGGTAATTGATGAGGTCAAAGGCAGTATATATACTCAAACAGAAGAGGGAGAAAACTCTGAGGAACTTTCAGACGAGGAAGGTGAAGATAACAGGATATCTATTGATGCAGGTAACTTTAGAAAAGAAGGAAAGAGCAGATTTGATTTTACCGAAAAGGCATATATTGAATTTAATCAAAATAGCTTGACATTGCCGACAAGCAAGGCATTTGCTTCCTATCTCGATTCAGTTTCGATGCTGATAAATCAGGAGGACTATACCGTTGAACTAGTAGGACATGCTGATAACTCGGCAAGTAATAAACTTGACAATTACGAAGTGGGTCTAAAACGAGCACAGCACATAAGAGGCCTATTAGTTGATCGCGGAGTAGATGAAACTAAGATCATAGTTGATAGCAAAGGAGATACAGAGCCAAGAATTGAAGATGATACTGAAAATGCACGCAAGAAAAACAGAAGAGTAGAATTATTTTTAAAACCTAATTA